>NZ_RZRA01001730.1:0-380 GCF_003998945.1 Mesorhizobium sp. M7A.F.Ca.CA.003.01.2.1
GCGGTACGGCTGATGGAACTGGCCGACCGCTTCAAGATCCCGCTCCTGACGCTGGTCGACACGGCCGGCGCCTATCCCGGAGTCAACGCCGAGGAGCGCGGCCAGGCGGAGGCTATCGCCCGTTCAACCTCGACCTGTCTCGGCCTGAAAGTACCGTCGATCTCGGTGGTCATCGGCGAAGGCGGTTCGGGCGGCGCCATTGCCATCGCCACCGCCAACCGCGTCTACATGCTCGAACACGCCATCTATTCGGTGATTTCGCCGGAAGGTGCCGCCTCGATCCTGTGGCGCGACACGACACGATCGAAGGACGCGGCGACCAACATGAAGATCACCGCGCAGGATCTTCTGGAACTGAAGATCATCGACGCCATCATCCC
>NZ_RZRA01001731.1:0-379 GCF_003998945.1 Mesorhizobium sp. M7A.F.Ca.CA.003.01.2.1
GTATCGTTCTTCTTGGCGATCTGGATCTGGAAGATCACCAGATCCTGCCAGCGGAATGCGGCTTCCGAGGCCGCCAGATAGAATTCCCACATGCGGCAGAAGCGCTCGTCATAGATCGCCTTGGCCTTGTCGCGATTGGCGGCGAAGCGCTCGCCCCAGTGCTTCAGCGTGTCGGCATAGTGGAGCCGCAGGATCTCGACGTCGGTGACGACCAGGCCCGACTTCTCGATCGCAGGCATCACTTCCGACAGCGACGGGATGTAGCCGCCCGGGAAGATGTATTTGCGGATGAAGGCGCTGGTCGCCCACGGCACGCCGGAACGGCCGATCGTGTGCAACAGCATGACGCCATCCGGCTTGAGCAGCGTCGCGCTCTTGT
>NZ_RZRA01000173.1:0-7331 GCF_003998945.1 Mesorhizobium sp. M7A.F.Ca.CA.003.01.2.1
AACTCCATCAGCACCGCCGCCTCGTGGATCATCTCGCCGGCGCCGAAGCCGACGATATGGACGCCGAGCACGCGGTCGCTTTGCTTGTCGGCGAGGATCTTCACAAAACCGTCCGTGTGCAGCATGGCGCGCGCCCGGCCATTGGCGCTGAACGGGAACTTTCCGATCTTGTAGTCGATGCCGGCCTTCTTCAATTCTTCCTCGGTCTTGCCGACCGAGGCGATTTCCGGGCTGGTGTAGACGACGCTCGGAATGACGTCATAGTTCACGTGGCCGGCCTGACCGGCAATGGTTTCCGCTACCGCCACGCCCTCATCCTCGGCCTTGTGCGCCAGCATCGGCCCGGCGATGACATCGCCGATGGCATAGATGCCCGGGATATTGGTCTTGAGATGGCCATCGGTCTTGACCCGGCCGCGCTCGTCGACCTCGACGCCGGCTTCCCCGAGCCCGAGGCTGTCGGCATAGGCGCGGCGGCCGGTGGCGATCAGCACGGCATCGGCCTCGATGGTCTCGGCGGCGCCGCCCTTGACCGGCTCGAAGGTGATGGTCGCACCCTTCTTGGCCTTGGCGACGCCGGTGACCTTGGCGCCGAGCTTGAACTCGAAGCCCTGTTTGCCCAGCAACCGCTGGAATTGCTTGGAGACCTCGCCGTCCATGCCGCCCAGGATGGTGTCGAGGAATTCGACCACGGTGACCTTGGCGCCGAGCCGCGCCCACACCGAGCCGAGCTCGAGCCCGATGACACCGCCGCCGACCACCACCAGATGGCCGGGAACCTTATCCAGCGACAGCGCGCCGGTCGACGACACGATCACCTTCTCGTCGATGTCGACCTTGACGCCGGGAATGCCGGCGACATCCGAGCCGGTGGCGATGACGATGTTCTTCGTCTCGATCTCCTCGACCTTGCCGTCCTCGGAGGTGACCGACACTTTACCGGCGGCGAGCACCTTGCCGGTGCCGCGGAAACTATCGATCTTGTTCTTCTTGAACAGGAAGGCGACGCCGTTGACGTTCGACGACACCGTCGCATCCTTGTGCGCCATCATCTTCTTCAGGTTCAATTTCGGCGCCGATGTCTCGACGCCGAGCGTGTCGAAGGAGTGGCCGGCCTCGGCGAACATCTCGGAGGCATGGAGCAGCGCCTTGGACGGGATGCAGCCGATGTTCAGGCAGGTGCCGCCGAAGGTCGCGTTCTTCTCGACCACCGCAACCCTGAGCCCGAGCTGCGCCGCCTTGATGGCGCAGACATAGCCGCCGGGTCCCGATCCGATGATAACGACGTCATAAGCCATGATACTGTCCTTCTGTTTTGAGCATGATGCCGAAAAGTGTGACGCGGTTTTCGGATAACATCATGCTCGATCTGCTTGAGAGCGCTCAGCGGCCGCCGCTTACATTCAGGATCGCGCCCGTCGTATAGGACGCGGCGTCGGAGAGAAGATAGAGAACCGCGCCCGCGACTTCATCCACTGTACCGGCTCTTTTCATCGGCAGCAGATCGCGGAACCGCTCCACCCGGTCCGGCTGCCCGCCGGAGGCGTGGATGTCCGTGTCGATGATGCCCGGCCGCACCGCATTGACGCGGATGCCTTCTAGCGCCACCTCACGGGCGAGCCCGACGGTGAAGGTGTCGATGGCGCCCTTGGAGGCGGCATAATCGACATATTCGCCCGGCGAGCCCAATGTCGCCGCGGCCGACGAGATGTTGACGATGGATCCGCCCGACCCGCCATGACGGGTCGACATGCGCTTCACCGCCTCGCGGGCGCAGAGGAACGAGCCGACGACATTGATGCGCATCATGCGCTCCAGCCGCGAAACATCCATCTCGTCGACGCGCGCCTTGACGTCGACGATGCCGGCATTGTTGACGAAGGCATCGAGCCGTCCATAGGCGCGGTCGACGGCCTCGAACATGGCCACGATATCGGACTCCTTGCCGACATCGCCCTTGACCGCGAAAGCCTCGCCGCCGGCGGCCTCGATCTCGGCGACCAGCGCCTTGGCGGCCTCCTGGTTCGAAGCGTAGTTGACCGCGACCCGGTAGCCGGCCTTCGATCCGAGCCGGCAGATCGCGGCGCCGATGCCGCGGCTGCCGCCGGTGACCAGCAGCACCTTTTGCGTCCCGCTCATTCCTGGCATCCCTTCAAGGCAAACACATCCCACGGCACTTTCGAAAATCCGCTGCCGCCATAGGCGCTGGATTGGCGCAACGCCGACCCGAGGTCCGGCAGGATCAGCGTCTTCGGCGCTTCGACGCCTTCAGCCGGCAGCAGTCCGATGTTGCCCTTTTCATCCGCCGTGTAGATGACGCCGTGCCAGGGCGTGCAGGCGGCAAGCTCCTCGCCGGTGACGTCGCCCTCGGGGCATTTGTGCATCAGCGCACCGTTCGGCCGCGATACGCCTTCATTCCACATGACGATGCCGTTGAGCACCACATCATTGTCGAGAATCATGCGGAAGGTGTTGGTGACGGTCGCCGAGGTGCCGGTCGGCGTGAAGTCGATCTCGCTGCCGCTCTGTGTATCGCCATAGACAGCGAGCTCGATCGGACAGGCGGCGTGAGCGCCGGCAGCGGCCAGCACCATGCCGGCCGCGATCGATGCGATCGAAAGCACCTTGGAAAGGCTAAGGGAACGGGTCGTCATTCTGCCGCGCAGATCCCTTCCTCCGGCACACATTCCAACAGCCGGATCAGCACCAGACCTCAGAGATCAAGCACCAGCCGTTCCGGATCCTCCAGGCTTTCCTTGACGCGGACCAGGAAGGTCACCGCTTCCTTGCCGTCGACGATGCGGTGATCGTAGCTGAGCGCCAGGTACATCATCGGCCGGATCACGATCTGGCCGCCCACTACGACCGGCCGGTCCTGGATCTTGTGCATGCCCAGAATGCCCGACTGCGGCGCGTTTAGGATCGGCGTCGACATCAGCGACCCGTAGACGCCACCGTTGGAAATCGTAAACGTGCCGCCCTGCATGTCGGCGACCGACAGCTTGCCGTCGCGCGCGGCGATGCCCAGCCGGCCGATGTCCTTCTCGATCTCGGCGATCGACATCTGGTCGGCATCGCGCACCACCGGCACGACAAGGCCCTTTTCGGTGCCCACGGCGACGCCGATATGGGCATAGTTCTTGAAGATGATGTCGGTGCCGTCGATCTCGGCATTGACCGAGGGGATTTCCTTCAGGGCGTGGGTGACGGCTTTGGTGAAGAAGCCCATGAAGCCGAGCTTCACGCCGTGCTTCTTCTCGAACACGTCCTTGTACTTGGTGCGCAGCGCCATCACCGCTGACATGTCGACCTCGTTGAAGGTGGTCAGCATGGCTGCGGTCGACTGCGCTTCCTTGAGGCGGCGCGCGATGGTCTGGCGCAATTTGGTCATGCGCACGCGCTCCTCGCGCGATGCATCGTCGCCCGCGGACGGCGCCCGCACGGCAACCGGTGCCGGTGCTGCTTTCGGTGTCTCGGCCGGCTGCGACGGCGCGCCCTTGGAGATGGCGTCGAGCACGTCACCTTTCAGCACCTGGCCGCGCTTTCCCGAACCGGAGATCTGGTCGACCGAGAGATTGCTTTCGGCGATCAGTTTCGCCGCGGCCGGTGCCGGTGGCATGGTGCGCGGCTCGACCGGGCCGGCATCGCCGGCGATCTTGGCGGTCTCGGCCGCGGCCTGCTTGCCGGTCGATGCCGCATCCGGCGACGAGGCCTGCGACACCGCTTGCGGCTTCGTGGCGGGAGCCGCGCCGCCTGCCGAAATCGACCCCAGCAGCGCGCCGACACCGACCGTCTCGCCTTCCTTGACGGTGATCTCACCCAGCGTGCCGGCGGCGGCGGCAGGCACCTCCACCGTCACCTTGTCGGTCTCGAGCTCGACCAGCGGTTCATCGGCGGCGATTGTATCGCCAACCTTCTTGAACCATTTGCCGACGGTCGCTTCAGTGACGGATTCGCCGAGAGTGGGAACGCGGATTTCGGTAGCCATTGTGCCTGTCCGTTTTCTTTCGGTTCTGTTGTTCGCCCAGATCTTCTCTATTCACCAAGCGCGTCTTCGAGCAAGGCGGCGAGCTGGGCGAGATGCTTCGACATCAGTCCGGTCGCCGGCGAGGCGGCGGCCGGACGGCCGGTGTAGCGCACCCGCTGATGCTTGGCGTCGATATGCGCCAGCACCCATTCCAGATACGGGTCGATGAACGACCAGGCGCCCATGTTCTTGGGCTCCTCCTGGCACCACACCATCTCGGCATTGCGGAACCGCGACAGTTCGGTGATCAGCGCCTTGGCCGGGAACGGGTAAAGCTGCTCGACGCGCAGCAGATAGATGTCGTTGATGCCGCGCTTCTCGCGCTCCTCATAGAGGTCGTAATAGACCTTGCCCGAACACAGCACGACGCGGCGGATCTTGGAATCCTTGACCAGCTTGATCGCTTGTCCGGAAAGCAGCTGCGCATCGTCCCACAGCAACCGGTGGAACGAGCTTTCGCCCGAAATTTCCGGCAGCGTCGACACCGCGCGCTTGTGGCGCAGCAGCGACTTCGGCGTCATCAGAATCAGCGGCTTGCGGAAGTCGCGCTTCAGCTGCCGGCGCAATATGTGGAAGTAGTTGGCCGGCGTGGTGCAGTTGGCGACTTGCATGTTGTCTTCGGCGCAAAGCTGCAGGAAGCGTTCGAGCCGGGCCGAGGAATGTTCCGGACCCTGGCCTTCATAGCCATGCGGCAAGAGGCAGACGAGGCCCGACATTCTGAGCCACTTGCGTTCGCCTGACGAGATGAACTGGTCGAACACCACCTGGGCGCCGTTGGCGAAGTCGCCGAACTGCGCTTCCCACAAGGTCAACGCCTTTGGCTCGGCCAGGCTGTAGCCGTATTCGAAGCCCAGAACCGCCTCTTCCGACAGCATCGAGTTGATGACTTCGTAGCCGGCCTGAGCCGCCGACAGATTGTTGAGCGGGATGTAGCGGGTCTCGTCGCGCTGGTCGTAGAGCACGGAATGGCGCTGCGAGAAGGTGCCGCGTTCGGAATCCTGCCCCGACAGGCGGATCGGATTGCCGTCGAGCAGGATGGCGCCGAAGGCCAGCGCCTCGGCCGTCGACCAGTCGATGCCTTCGCCGGACTCGATCGCCTGGCGGCGGTTTTCGAGGAAGCGGATGATCGTCTTGTGCGCCTCGAAGTCCTTCGGCACCTCGGTCAGCTTCCTGCCGATTTCCTTCAGTGTCTTGACCGGCACGGCGGTCTTGCCGCGCCGCTGTTCGTCCTGGTTGTCGGCAGTGCGCAGGCCCGACCAGGCGCCGTCGAGCCAGTCAGCCTTGTTGGGCTTGTAGTGCTGGCCGACTTCCCATTCGGATTCCAGATGCGCCCGCCAGTCGGCTTTCAACTGGTCGAGCTCGGCCTGGGTGAGGTGACCCTCGGCGATCAGCCGGTCGCCATAGATCTGCACCGTCGTCTTGTGGTTGCGGATGTTGCGGTACATGATCGGCTGGGTGAAGGCCGGTTCGTCGCCCTCATTGTGGCCGAAGCGGCGATAGCAGAACATATCGACCACAACAGGCTTGAAAAACTTCATGCGAAACTCGATCGCCACCTTGGTGGCGTGCACCACGGCTTCCGGGTCGTCGCCATTGACGTGGAAGATCGGTGCTTCGATCATCTTGGCGACGTCGGACGGATAGGGCGAGGAGCGCGAAAAGCGCGGGTTGGTGGTGAAACCAATCTGGTTGTTGATGATGAAATGCAGCGTGCCGGCGACGCGGTGGCCGCGCAGGCCGGACAGGCCGAGGATCTCGGCGATCACGCCCTGACCGGCGAAGGCGGCATCGCCATGCAGCAAGAGCGGCAGCACCTTGGCGCGCTCTTCCAGCGGCACGATTTCCTCGCGGCTGCGGCCGAACAGATAATCCTGCTTGGCGCGCGCCTTGCCCATCACCACCGGATCGACGATTTCCAGATGCGAGGGGTTGGCGGTCAAGGACAGATGCACCTTGTTGCCGTCGAACTCGCGGTCCGACGAGGCGCCGAGATGGTACTTGACGTCGCCCGAGCCTTCGACCTCATCGGGTGCCGCAGAGCCGCCCTTGAACTCGTGGAAGATGGCGCGGTGCGGCTTGGCCATCACCTGGGAGAGCACGTTCAGCCGGCCGCGATGCGCCATGCCGAGCACGATTTCCTTCATGCCGAGCTGGCCGCCGCGCTTGACGATCTGCTCCAGCGCCGGGATCAGCGCCTCACTGCCATCGAGGCCGAAGCGCTTGGTGCCCTTGTACTTGACGTCGATGAACTGCTCGAAGCCTTCAGCCTCGACCAGCTTCTGCAGGATCGCCTTCTTGCCGGCGGCGGTGAAGGTGATCTCCTTGTCGGCACCCTCGATGCGCGCCTGGATCCAGGCCTTTTCCTCAGGGTCGGAAATATGCATGAACTCGACGCCGAGCGTGGAGCAATAGGTGCGGGTCAGGATTTCCAGCATCTGCCGGATGCTGCCGAATTCAAGCCCCAGCACATTGTCGAGGAAGATCGGCCGGTCGTAATCGGCTTCGGTGAAGCCGTAGTTTTCCGGCGACAGCTCGTTGTAATCCTCGAGCGGCTTGGCGATGCCGAGCGGATCGAGATTGGCGTGCAGATGGCCGCGCATGCGGTAGGCGCGGATCATCATGATGGCGCGCACCGAATCGCGCGTCGCCTGGTGCACGTCGGCGTCGGACAGGACGACGCCATTGGTGACCGCCTTGTCCTTGACCTTCTTTTCGATCGTCTTCTCGACGATGCCCCAATTGCCGTCGAGCGCCGACACCAGTTCGCCATTGGCCTGCAGCGGCCAGGAGGGCTTGGCCCAGGAGGCGCCCTTGGCGTTCCTGCGCACATCGCCGGAATCGTCTTTCAGCCCGGCGAAGAACTCCTGCCATTCGGGATTGACCGAGGCTGGATCGTCCTCATAGGCGGCATAAAGCGCGTCGATGTAATCGGCATTGCCGCCATAGAGGAAAGAGGTGAGAGAAAATTGGTCGTTGGCCTGATCTTGTCTTGCCATTTTTGTCCGCGGAGCCCGGCTCCGTCTCCTGTTTTTGGAGGGGAGTAGGGGAATAAGGGAATAGGGGAGCAGGGCTTTTTGCCGCTGCTATTTTCCCTACTGCCCTACTCCCTTACTCCCCTACTCCCTTACCCTTTGATCGCTTCGACCAAGGTCGTGCCCAGCCTTGCCGGCGACGGCGAAACTTTTATCCCGGCCGATTCCATCGCCGCGATCTTGTCTTCGGCGCCGCCCTTGCCGCCGGAGATGACCGCGCCGGCGTGGCCCATGGTGCGGCCGGCCGGCGCCGTGCGCCCGGCGATGAAGCC
>NZ_RZRA01000174.1:0-7328 GCF_003998945.1 Mesorhizobium sp. M7A.F.Ca.CA.003.01.2.1
GGCGCGAACGGCTCCCATTCGTCATGGCCGAAATAGGCGTGGCGGGCACCGGTGGCGAGCAGCAGCGTGTCGTAGGCGACCGCGCTGCCGTCATCGAGCAGCACGCGCTTGCCGGCGCGGTCGACACCGGTGACATTGGCGAGCAGCGTCGTCACATCCTTGCGCTTGCGCAGGAGGTGGCGGATCGGCCAGGCAACCTCGGAGGTGGCCAGCGCCGTCGTCGCCACCTGGTAGAGCAGCGGCTGGAAGAGGTGATGGTTGCGCTTGTCTATCATGGTGATGCGCACGGGAGCGCCGGCAAGCGCACGGGTGAACTCGAGGCCGCCGAACCCCGCGCCGACAACGACGACATGATGCCTGGCTTCGTTCATTTCGTTCACCTTGTTAGCAAGATTGCCTGTCCTGCATGTAGGTATTTTTGTGCAATGCAACAACAGATGGCCAGTGCCCGAGACTCGTCGTTGCATGTCGTGAATGCACATGTTGTATCGTATCGCGAGGTATAGCGTCATCGAACACGCGATGAGGTGAGGCATGGCCAACGATCGTGACGACGATGCTCCGGCGCAGTATTCTTCGCCGCCCTGTTTCATGCACGAACTCGATACGGAATTCCGTGCGCCTTCGAGCGACTGGACCGATGTGAGACGCTGGCGCAAGGCTGAGCGCGAACGCCTGATCGCCGCGCGTCTTGCTGTTTCGGCCGACGCGCGAACGGTAATGTCGCAACACATCGCCGATGGCCTCGACGCGGTAATCGGCGAGATCGCCGGCCGCATGGTCAGTCTCTACTGGCCGTTTCGCGGCGAGCCGGATTTGCGGCCTTGGATGACGTCCATAAACGAACGCGGCGGCCGCACCGCCCTGCCCATCGTCATCGAGAAGGGGCAGCCGCTGATCTTCCGCGCCTACAAAGCAGGCGACCGGCTGGAGAAAGGTGTCTGGAATATCCCGATCCCGGCCGAGGGCGATCCGGTGCTGCCGGACATCGTCATCTCGCCGATCGTCGGCATCGATCCCCTGAACTACCGCCTGGGTTATGGCGGCGGTTTCTTCGACCGTACGCTGGCAGCGATGCCGTTCAAGCCACTGGTCATCGGCGTCGGCTACGAGCTGCAGCGCATCGCGACCATCTACCCGCAGCCGCACGACATTCCGATGGATCGGGTGGTAACGGAGGCCTAGGCCATTTCCGGCTTCATGCCCATGGCGGTCCTGTCGACGATTTCGCGTAGCGCAAAGGACGAATTGATCTTGGTCACATGCGGCATCGCCGACAGCCATTCCTTGTGGATGCGCTCATAGTCGACGAGATCCTTCGCCGCGATCCGCAGGATGTAGTCGTATTCGCCCGACATCAGGTGACAGGACAGCACGTTCGGGCAGCGCTTGATCGCCGCCTCGAAATCCGACAGCGTCTTCTCGAACTGCCCCGACAGCGATATGTGCACGATCGCCGTCATCTGGTGGCCAAGTGCCGCATTGGAAAGCCGGGCGTGGTAGCCGCGAATGGTTCCGGATTTCTCCAGATTGTCGAGCCGGCGCGAACAGGCCGACTGCGACAGGCCGACCTTCTCGGCCAGCGCCGCATTGGGTATCCTGCCATCCTTCTGCAAAGCCTCGAGAATGGCGATATCGATCCTGTCGAGCGGCATTATTCGTGAATCCTGCGAATATCTTGCTGTTTCGCGCAACAATTATCGAAACCGGCCGGTGGGCGCAAGCGCATTCGCAAACACCTGCGCAACGATTCGTGGTTCACTCCAGCCATACAGGGAACGAGCCCAAAAGGGCCGGATCAGGAGAAGAAAATGCGCGTCGGCTGCCCCAAGGAAATCAAGAACCACGAATACCGCGTCGGCCTCACCCCCGGCTCGGTCCGCGAATATGTCGCCCATGGCCACGAAGTGCTGGTCGAGACCGGGGCCGGTGCCGGCATCGGCGCCGATGACAACGCCTATCGCGCCGCCGGCGCCACGATTGCCAAGACGGCCGCCGAGGTGTTCGCCAAGTCGGACATGATCGTCAAGGTCAAGGAGCCGCAGCCCAGCGAATGGGCGCAGCTTCGCGAAGGCCAGATCCTGTATACCTACCTCCACCTTGCTCCGGATCCGGAGCAGACCAAGGGCCTGCTTGCGTCCGGCGTGACGGCAATCGCCTACGAGACCGTGACCGACGACCGTGGCGGCCTGCCGCTGCTGGCGCCGATGTCGGAAGTTGCCGGACGCCTGTCGATCCAGGCCGGCGCCACGGCGCTGCAGAAGGCCAATGGCGGCCGCGGCGTGCTGCTGGGCGGCGTGCCCGGCGTGCTGCCCGGCAAGGTCACCGTGCTCGGCGGTGGCGTCGTCGGCCTGCACGCGGCCAGGATGGCGGCCGGCCTTGGCGCCGACGTCACCATCATCGACCGCTCGATCCCGAGATTGCGCCAGCTCGACGATCTCTTCGCCGGCCGCGTCCACACCCGTTACTCGACTGTCGAGGCGCTGGAAGAAGAGTGTTTTTCAGCCGACATCGTCGTCGGCGCGGTGCTGATCCCGGGTGCCGCGGCGCCAAAACTGGTTTCGCGCGAAATGCTGTCGGGCATGAAGAAAGGCTCGGTGCTGGTCGATGTCGCCATCGACCAGGGCGGCTGCTTCGAGACCTCGCACGCCACCACCCATGCCGACCCGACCTATGAGGTCGACGGCGTCATCCACTATTGCGTCGCCAACATGCCGGGTGCCGTGCCCGTCACGTCGGCCCACGCGCTCAACAACGCGACGCTTCACTACGGCCTGCAGCTCGCCGACAAGGGCCTGAAGGCGCTGGTCGACGATCATCACCTGCGCAACGGCCTCAATGTCCACAAGGGCAAGATCACCAACCGCGCAGTCGCCGAGGCGCTCGGCTACGAACTGGTCGAGCCGAAAGCGGTACTCGCCGCCTGATTTTCGCGAAAAACAGCTCCTTTCAATCCAGCCCGCCGGTTCCATGCCGGCGGGTTTTTTCTTGCGAGCCTGTTTTTCAGGCAAAGCATGGCGCCGAAAGATGTGACGCAACGGCACTTTGCTCATCATTGTTGCATATTTGTCATTCCCGTGCCGGCCGGTTCCCTGCTAGAGACATTCTGGGTTTACTCATGGGGTACGGGCATATGTTCATTCGCACATCCGCGAAATCTTTTCTTCTTGGTGCTGTTTCTGCTGTGGCTTTGATATCTGCTGCTCACGCAGCAGACGTCGTGCAGCCGGTAGAAGAAGCTGCCGGCTTTAACTGGAGCGGTCTATACGTTGGTTTTGGCGTCGGCGCCGGTGCCAACGTACACAAGCTCAGCAGCGATTTTATTCCAGTCTCGCTGAACGGCATTGGTGGCGAAGGCGTCTACGGTGAGCTGACGGTTGGCTATGACTATATGGTCGCGCCGCGGTTCCTCATCGGTGGTCTGCTGGACGCTCACGTCGGCAACATCGGGACCACGCTGGACATTACGGGATTCGACGCTTCGATCAAGGAAACCTACGGTTTCGACGCTGGCCTGCGTCTCGGCTATCTCTTGACGCCAAACACTCTGGGATACGTGCTGGGTGGCTATTCCTGGCAGAAGTACAAGCTCGATACGAACGCTGGCTTCGACTTTGATTGGGATCAGAGCGGGTATTTTGTCGGAGGTGGCATCGAAACGGCCATCAACAGCAATTGGACGATCAAGACTGAGTATCGCTATACGGGCTTCGGGACCAAGGACGATCTTCTTTCCGAGGCTGGCATCGTCGGGGTTCCGGACGGTCTCCTCAATCTTGACACCTCGCGCCATACTTTCCAGATCGCAGCCAATTACCGTTTCGGTGCCCAGAACGGCGGCGGTGCTGCCTTCGAGACGCCAGCCTACAACTGGACCGGCTTCTATATCGGCGGCGCTGGTGGTGCCGGTGCGTCCGTGCACCAGATCAACGTTCCGCCGCTCGGCGACCTGGAATTCAATGGTCTCGGTGGCGAAGGTGCCTTTGGTGAACTGAACGTCGGCTACGATCATGACTTCGGCAGCTGGGTCGCAGGCGTCATGGTCGATGCACGCTACTCCGGCATGACTTCCAAGCTGGATCTCGGCGGCGGATCGATCAACGTCGATACCGACTATGGGTTCGATGTGTTGGGCCGCGTTGGCATGAAGATGAACGAATCGACCCTTGCCTATGCGCTTGCCGGCTACAGCTGGCAGCATTTCGATCTGAACGCTTCCGACCCGATCGGCGACATCCTCGACTGGGGCTCCAGCGGCTTCTCGGTCGGTGGCGGACTGGAAACGGCTCTGTCCAGCAATGTCACCGTTGGCCTCGAATATCGCTATTCGCAGTTCGCCAAGAAGGACTTTTCTTCGGAATTCGGCGCACCTGACGACACCCTTACCTCGACTTCCTCTTTCCACACCGTGCGCCTCGGCGCGAAGTACAAGTTCAACTAAAAGGCCCTCCAGCCAAACAGTTGCAGCCCGTCGGCCATGCCGGCGGGCTTTTTTCTTGCGTGGAATACGTCTGCTCCAAACGCAGGCAACAAAAAAGCGGAGCCAAAGCCCCGCTTCCTCGATGACGAGATTTGCCGCCGGTTCATCCGCGGTCGGCAAATCGATCGACAATGGCTTTCTATCGCGACTATGCGACGGGAGTACGACAGCTGTTTCCAGCGGCTAATCTCAGCCTCAAGCGCGCTCGATGCGGCACTGGTAGCAATTGTTGCGCGCCGAGCGGACATGGACGTAGGCGATCTCGTCGCGTTCCAACAAGGTCTTGGCCCGCCCGGTGATGTCTCCGGTCGGGACCACGCCGCCGCTGCCATAGACGATACGGTCATCCCTGCCATAGCCGCGCACGATGTAGTCGGGGCTGTCGAGAATCTCGGGCAGCGCCTCGCCCTCGGCAGCGCCGTCGCATTCCTCGGCATGCAGGAAGATCGGCCCGGTTTCGGCATAGGGCTGAAGCTGCGGGAATGGCCTGTATGCCAGAACAAGATAGGCATCGCCGGCTCCTATGTTCTTCAAACAATGCCGGCAAGGCATGCCGTCACCATCTGAGACCTTTCGCTCGGGCGTTTGGCCATAAGCATCGACGCCACCACGCTGCAGCGTCCTGACAGCTTCGGTCGGCAAAGCTTTGAACTGGATGGTCATGGAAAAATCTCCGGTGTCGTGATTGGAAATTATGTCCTTGAACCCTCGCCGCCCACCCGATTCCTGCCAAATGTCGAAAAGCCGATCGCCCCTCGGCGATCGGCTCTCATCAGATTCCTGTCAAAGGCGCCGGCTAATTAAAATTCGGAGCTGCGACTCAACGGATGAAATCGTCGAAGCGGCGCAGCGTCACCCGGCGATTCTGCCAGTTTTCGTTCTGCGTCTGCACCAGCAAAAACTCCTCACCGTAACCAACGGTTTCCAGTGCATGGCCGGGCACCCTAAATTCGCGCACCAATGTGCGCTTGAGCGAAGCGGCGCGTTGTTCGGACAGGGCCTGGTTCGACTGGAAGGAGCCGACGGCGTCGGTATGGCCCTCGATCAGCACGCGGGCGCCGGGATCGCGGCGCAGGATTCGCCGCAGCGCGTCGGCAATAGTCTCGATCTTGTCGTATTGCGAGTTGGCAATAGCCGCCGAACCGAAGGCGAAGTTGATCGACTGGATATCGATCGAGCGGGCCATGCGGCGCAAATCCGGGCGCCGCTTGAATTCCCGGATGGTGACGCGCTCGTTCGGCCGCAATTTCACACGCGGTGCTGCCTCGAGCTTCCGCTCGATCGTCGCGGCCGAAGGCGTTGTCGCCTGGGCTGCGGCCAGGCTTGGCATGGCAATCGCCGCGATCAGCGCGGCGGCAAGTGTACGGCGGGTCAGCATGTCTTCGTCTCCTTCGGCCTTGGCCGCATTGATGGTGCGGGCAACATGCCAAAAGCAGCCTGAAGGGCCGATGAACGACAGGTTCAGATTCGAGCTGGTGTCAGCTTCCGGCTAGGGCCGCATGACGCTGGCCGCGCGCTCGGCGAAAGGCAGCGGATGCACGATTTCCTTCTTTTGCGCCACCGGTGCAAAGCCGAGCTTCTGGTAAAGCGGCAGAGCCGCCGGATGATCGAGCGTGCAGGTCTGCACCGTCACGCGCTTCGGACCATGCGACCAGGCGGCTGCGATCGCGGAACCCAGGAACCAGCGGCCGATGCCTTGTCCCGTCGCATGTTCCATCATGCCGAAATAGGCGAGCTCGACTTCTTCCGGCAGATGCGGCTTGAGATCGAAGAAGCCGGCGGGTGCGCCGTCGAGATAAAGGACCCTGATGTCGCGATCCTCGCGATGAATGCCGGCGGCAAGCTCGTCGTCATCCAGCCTCAGCACATTGACCCAGTGCCATTTGCGCCCCACCCGGTCCATCAGATAGCGGTAGAAATGCAGCGGAATGTCCTTGGTCTTCAGCAGCGCGATCTGACGGTTGTAGGGCACCGGCGGCGAATAGGCCGGCGGCACATGCATCTCGAGAAACGTCACCGTGACGTCAATATCTTCCAGCGCGCCGTTTTCCATCGTCTTCATTCCTTGCCGATCACAACGGGGCCGGTCACGACAGGCGTGTCGGAAAGCCCGCCCCACTCCGTCCAGGAGCCGTCGTAAAGCCTGTTGTTGGTATGGCCAAGTGTTTCCAGCGCCAGCGTCACCACCGCTGCGGTAATGCCGGAGCCGCATGAGGTGACGACAGGTTTCGACAGATCGATGCCGGCCTCCTCGATCGCCTTGCGCAGGCGGTCCTTCGACAGCAGCTCGCCATTTTCCGACAGCGCCGAATAGGGCAGATTGCGCGCGCCAGGCATATGGCCGGAGCGGATACCCGCGCGCGGCTCAGGCTCGGCGCCGGTAAAGCGGCCCGGTCCCCGGGCGTCGGCGATCTGGCTTGCCCTGGTGTCGACGATCCGGCGCATGTCGGCGAGGCTGGCGACGCGCCCGGAGTCGAAATCGGCATGAAACACGCTTGGCGCGATCTTCGTCGGCTCAGCCGTCACCGGTCTGCCGGCGGCTTTCCAGCCATCGAAGCCGCCATCCAGAATATAGGTCTGGAAGACGCCCATCACCCTGAACATCCACCACGCCCGGGGCGCCGAGAAGAAACCCGGACCATCGTAGACGACGATGGTGTCATCGGCCGAAACGCCCATGGCGCCGACATACTGGGCAAAATGCTGCGGTGACGGCAGCGTATGCGGCAAGGGCGAATCCGGATCCGAAACCGCATCCTGATCCAGAAATCGTGCGCCCGGGATGTGGGCCGAATCATACACGCCGCGCGCATCGCGCTTCTGCGCCGGGAGATACAAGGATGCGTCG
>NZ_RZRA01000175.1:0-7326 GCF_003998945.1 Mesorhizobium sp. M7A.F.Ca.CA.003.01.2.1
ATCAGGATCAGGTCGAGCCGGTCGAGCACGTATTCGACCACGCTTTCCGGCGTCGCCGGATTGAGCGACACACCGGCCTTCTTGCCAAGATTCCTGATGGTCTGCAGCGAGCGGTCAAGATGCGGGCCGGCCTCGGCATGGACGGTCAAACCGTCGCAGCCGGCCTCGGCGAAAGCGGCCAGATAGGGGTCGGCCGGGGCAATCATCAGATGGCAGTCGAAGAAGGCCTTGGTGCGGTTGCGGATCGCCTTGATCACTGGCGGGCCAAAGGTGATGTTGGGCACGAAATGCCCGTCCATAACATCGAGATGTATCCAGTCGGCGCCGGCTGCCGCTACCGCTTCGACCTCATCGCCGAGTTTGGAAAAATCCGATGCCAGCACCGATGGTGCAATCAGGGTCTTTCTGCTCATGGATGCGGCCTTTCCGAGTGTCCTTCTCGTTGGCCACCCTATCGACTGCCTAATGCGCCGCAGCCGACTTGTCGAGGGTGCAGGCGCGGTCGATGCGCAGGCTGGGACGCGTGCCGTTATCCGCGATCATGCTGCGGCCAATTCCCGCTTGTCCCCACAGCCGCGAAGAAAAACCCGCCGGATTGCTCCGGCGGGGTTTCTGGTCTCGTGTCGAGCAGGTGGTTATTGCTGCTGGAGCTTCAGGATTCTGTCTGGAACCTGGTCCTGCCGCTGTTCGACCTGCGGCCTGCGCCTGCAGCACCTGCTGCAGCAGCAGGCCGGGGTTCAGCTCCAGCGACGGTTGTCCGCGGACCGCCCGGCAGTTCGGGTAGCGCCCGATCGTGCCTTCCGGGCAGCGCCTCCTGATGATCGGCTGGCACTGGCCATCGATCATCTGCGAGCCCGGTGCGCATTCCACCTCCTGCCTGCGGCATGCGCCGTTGATCACCTCGGTGCCGCGCGGGCAGACACATTCGCCGCGCTTGTTGTGGACCTGGCCGCGTACGTCGCACTGCTCCTGCGTCGGCTGCTTGCGCCGGCAGGCATTGCCCCGCACCTCGGTACCCCTCGGGCAGACACAATTGCCGTCGGCGTCGTGGACCTGGCCACGGATGGTGCACTGGTCAGGCCTTGGCCGGATCGGGCGGCAGGCGCCGTTTCTGACCTCGTTGCCTTGCGGGCAGACGCAGTCTCCGTCCGCGTCGTGGACCTGGCCACGGATGATGCACTGCTCAGGCTTCGGCCGGATCGGACGGCAGGCGCCATTGCGCACCTCGGTCCCTCGCGGGCAGACACAGTCTCCATCGGCATCGTGGACCTGGCCACGGATCGTGCACTGCTCCGGCTTTGGCTGGATCGGGCGGCAGGCATTGCCCCTGATCTCGGTTCCCCTGGGGCAAACACAATCGCCATCCGCATTGTGGACCTGGCCACGGATAGTGCACTGCTCGGGCTTGTCGGTCCTGACGCACCTGCCGTTCTCGAGCCCGGTTCCGCGTGGGCAGACGCAGCGTCCGTCCTCGGTGCGGATCTGGCCCTCGAGCAGCACACAGCGTTTCGGCTGTTCCGGCTTCGGCACGATACCACCGCCCGGCGAGCACTGGCCGTTGCGGTAGGTGGTGCCTTCGGGGCAAACGCAGCGGCCGGCATCGTTCATGACGAAGCCTTGCGAGCATTCCTTCCTCGTCTCCTGGCTAATGGTGAAGGGATGGCAGGCATAGGCCTTGCCGCGATCGCCCTGCACATTGGTCTGATCGCCGCCAAGCACGTCGCCACCGCCCTGCACCCGTGTGTCGGGAGACAGCACGCCGACGCAATTCTGGCCGCTGACATTGCCCTGCAGATTGGCCAGGCGGCCGTCGTCGGGAATGACCACGGTGACATGGTGTACCCGGCTTTCGCCGGCGCCGAGCGTCAGGTTGGCAATGCAGGACGCAGGCAAGGTTGCCGGTTCCGGCGAGCAGCCGAAGGGCGGATCGATCGAGGTGATCTCAACGCCTTCCAGCCTGCCGAGCCCCTCCACGCCGATCGCATCGCCGATGCGGACCGGCCCGGAGAAGGCGGTCGCTCCGTCATTGATGATGGTGATCTCGAACGAGCAGGGTTGGCCGAGCCTGCATTCGCGGTCGCCGGTCTTTTCGACACGGATGGTCGAAGAACCGCCGCCCTTGGCGCAGGCCTGGCCAAAGGGATAGACGACGTCGTCGCCCGGCGCAGGCCCATAGGAGCCGCGCGCGCAGTTTTCGAACGCGCCATTCGCCGAGACCGTCACGTCGAAGTGGCGGCTGGTTCCAGGTGTCATGACGGCACCGGGAATCTGGCACGACAGCGCATTGGCCGGAACCGGTCCGCACGCCCATTCCGCGCCGTCGGGGGTGACGGTCTGGATCTGGACGGGCGCGCCGCCGGCCACCAGCGTGGCGGCATCGTTGACCCGCACCGGACCGGTGGGGGCAGCGGTGCCAAGGCTGGTGACGGTGATGCGGCAAGAGACGACCGCGGCACCGGCGAGCGAGCCGTTGCACACCTTGGTGATGCGCAGGGTCGGCTTGCCGCCATTGGGATGACGGAAGCGTTCCTTGGCGCAGGCCTTGTTGTTGGTGAGGTCGTTTTCCCCGGGGATGGGCTTCACCTCAGCGCAATTCTCGACAGTGTCCGACTGGTAGCCGGCCGGCATGACCGCCTTCACGAAGATCGGCGTCGAGGCGCCCGCAGGCAGCGAGATGCCGGCATTGTCGCAACGGAACTGGCCGGGGCCGTTCGGTCCGCATGTCCAGGGCGGGTTCGGGCCGAAGGTCGAGGACGACGGCGCGCCGCCGGGATAATTGTCGATGACCGTCAGCGGTCCATTGTAGGTGGCGCTGCCGTTGTTGATGATGTCGATCACGAAGGTGCAGATGCCGTCGGCCGAGCAGACCGGGACGCGGGCACGCTTCTTCAGGATCAGGTCGACCTTCTTCTCCACCGGCGGCCGGCAGTCGCGGTCACGGTCGCCGCGCCGGCAGATCGGGATCGAGGCACAGCCGCGATCGTTCGACTGGCTGCCGAACAGCGGCTTGCCGCTGGCGCCATAATTGTAGGTGGCGCAGTTGCGTAAAGCACCGCCTTGCCAGCCTCCGGCCGGCTTGAAGCCGAGCTTGAGGTCGACGGAGGCCCCCGGATTGAGCGTGGTCACCGGATAGGTGCAGGTCATCGGGGTGGTTCCGGGTACGCAGACCCAAGGTGGATTTGGCCCTGAATCGAGCGTCGAGCCGGCCGGCAGCGTCACCTCGTCGAGCACGATCTTGCCGTGGTAGGCTCCGGTGCCGACATTGGTGACCCTGATGGTGAAGTCGCAGCCGCCGCCCATCGTGCAACGCGTCACGTCGGCGCGTTTCTCGACCTTGAGGTCCGGCTCCTTGTCCCTGGGCGGGCACCTCTGGTCACGCGGGATGACGATGTCGATCGTCTGCGTGCAGCACAGGCCCCAGCCTTCCTTCGGACCGGCATAGGTTTCGATGCCGGTGACGATGAGGTGGATGACGTCGCCGGGCGAGGCACCGACGATCTTCCAGTTGAGCACACCGCCGCCCGCCGGCACCAATTGGGTATCGGGGATGATGTTGATGCCGGGCGTGCTCGTCGACACCTGCACCCACTTGCCGCCCATCTCCGGGCCGACCGGCATGTGATAGATGAAGGCGCCGCCGCCGGGCACGCAGTCGACCGTACCGCGTTCCACCTTGAAGCATTCCTTGCCGGGAGGTGGCGGTGGCGGATTGCACTTGGTGACGTCGATCTTGATCGAGGTCTTCACGCCGGTCTTGAAGTCACCGTCGTCGGGCTTGCTCGGATCCTGCGATGGGATGATGGTCCCGGTGCCCGGTCCGGCCGTCACCTTGATCATGCCCTGGTTGTCGACGATCGTCGGCGCGGGAAATGCCGCACGATCGATCTTGGCCGTGATCGCGAAGTTGATCACACGCTCGTTGGCAGCGCCGACGCCGTCGACATCGGACGTGGAGATGCGGAAATCGGAAACCGTGGCAGTATCGTTCGGATTTGCCGAAGTGCTGATCGTTGCACCCGGCAGTGGTCCGCCGGACGAATCCGTGCCGTCGCCGGACACGTTGACGTTGATGATCGCAAGGCCGTGCGGAAGCTGGTCCTTGAAGTCGATCCTGACCTTCTTCAGCCTGGCCTCGAGGCTCGGGTCGGCAAGGCCCTGCGGATCGCCGCGCAAGCCGAAGCTCAGCGAGTAGACGACGTAATCGCAGCCTCTTTGAACGCCTGTCTTGGTGAAGAAAGGCACCACCTGGTCAGGCCTCGGAGTGACGACGCGCGAACTGTCGAGATCGAGCTTCAGCTCCGGGGTGATCGAGGCAGCGTCTTCTGCAAAGCCTTGCACCGGGGTGAACGTGGCGACCGCGATACCGGCCGCCATCAGCCAGCGCGCGCCGCGCCTGGCGTATGACAGGGGTTTCATGATCGTCTCCATGACGGTTGTTTGGGCGTTCGTTGCGAGCGGGGAGAGTGCGAGATTTTTCATCTTCCCCTCCTCAACGTTCGCAGCTGGCGGCTGGGGTTCTGAGCGGCAAAGTCATCTTGCAGCAAGGGTAATAGCCACCCTTGTCCTTGTCGGACTTCCTGTAGAAGCAGAGCCCGACATCGACTGTGTCGCCCGGATAGTGGCCGGTGATGTCGATCGTGTAGGGCTTGCCGGGCGCATGCGACTGGGATGATGTCACCCCGACGCCTGGCGTCCTGGACTGGACCTTGATCGAATCGCCGCCGAAGCCGGCATGGTCATGGAGATAGAGATCGGCCTCGAGGCCGGAAGGCGTGCAGTAATACTGGACGTCGTCGACGTCGAGACATGGAGGCAGGTTGCCGGGTGGTGGGAAATCCGGCGGGTAGAAGGGGGGCAGGTAGCCGCCCGGGATTTCCTCGTAATAGCCGGCGCGGCCCTCGCAAGGGTGCCAGACGGCAACATCGCCGACATGGCCCTCGACCTCCGGGTCTTCGAAATAACCGTCGAAGTCGACGAACCATGAGCCGAAGGGCGGCACATTGGCCGGCTTGACCAGCTCTTTCGGCGTGATCTGCACACCGTGTACGGCCAGCGGCCCGCCGGCTGCGAGCTGTTCGGCGAGTGAAGGATTGTCGCGCAGCTTGTCGCCCGTGTTGACCAGCGTCTGCGTGCAGACGGAGCTGTCGAGATTGCCGTCGGCATCATAGCCATATTGCAGATCAAGACCGCCGGCCGACTGCCGGTTGCCTTGGGGGAAGCCGACCGCATATTCCTGCGGCACTTCGACCCAGACCGATTCCGTTTCCGGATCGTCCGGGTTCTCCCGGAAGTAGCGGATGACCTCGCCTTTACCGGAATCGGCGAACTGGCCGTAATCGTAACGGTTTTCGACCGGACCGCGCTGGGCCAGGTACATGAAGCCGCTGTTGTCGAAGGCGATGTCGGTGACGGCGTAGTCCTTGTCGGCCCTGACCGTCAGTTCCCAGCGCGGGTCACCGGCAAAACTGCCGTCGCGGGCGATGCCCACCGACCAGATTTCCGACTTTTCGCCGACCGAATAGTAGAGCCGGCCGCCATGGTAGGAGACACCCCAGACGCGGCGCTCGTCCTGCGTGTAGCCCCAGCTGTCGGGGTCTTCGCTATCGAAGGCGGCACCTTGTATGTCCATCACCGAACCATCGTCGGCGACGGGAGCGAGCCCATGCGTGGGCCGGCCGGCAACGCCGTGATCGAAGCTGTCGATCAGTCTGCCTTCGGCGTCGATGCGATGGATCAGGCCGGTGTCGAGATCGGACGCAAAGAACTCGCGGTGAGTGGCGTCGAAAGTGAGATTGCCGATGCCGGGACCGCTGTTGGTGTCGATGTCGGCGAATTTGGAGACCTGGCCGGTGATGCCGTCGATCTTCCAGACGGTGCCCGGCCCGCCACCGTTTTCGGTGCCGAACTGGCCATCCATGAAGGTGGCGCCGGCAGCGCCGCGGCGCTGCCTCTCGGGGCGGCCGTCATCGTCGGCATCCGGGGTGACGATACGGATGCCGTGCAGCGAGGTGGCGCCGGCATAGAGATTGGGAATGCCCGATGGAACGCCGTCGCGCACGCCGTCATCATAGGTGACGCCGAACACCTGGCCGATCTGCTCCGCCGTCACCTCGAAGGGCGGCGGCGTGTTGACCAGCTGGCCGGAGGCTGGGCCGCCCAGATGCGAAACGTCGAACACGCGCAAGGTGGCGCGCGTGGGGTCGATGAAGGTTTCGTCGACCGGATCGACGCCGGGCGGCAGGCCCTCTTTTTCGGAATCAGGGGGGTCGAAATTGGGAATGATGGTGCCGGAGAATCCGGTCACCGCCATCGAGCCGGGATAGATGATCCGGGTTTCCTGCGCCTGCGCGGCGCCCAGCCACAGGCCGAGTGCCAGCGCCAGCAACCCGCCTGGATGCACAGCACGGCGCAAGCCGCCATCAAGAGACGACACGAACGAGCCGCGGATGCGAGACATGACACTACCCCCCGTAGTCGACGGGAGAACGTCGGGGCTGGCCGCGCAAATCAGGGCAAGGCGCGGCGGTCCGGCTCGTTCTTCCCTGATCGAATTGTCTGCTTTCCTCAAGACGACGATACGCCTGGTCTTACGCAGGGTCAACGGAATCAGCGGAAAGCCCAGCGCATCGACCCCGTCCCGAAGGCGGTGGTCGCGCCGAGCTCCTGTTGTTCCCGGAGACCGCAGAGCCTCTGGGTTATTGGTCATGGGGGCTTCCTTTCCGGGCCGCACCATGCGGCACCTAGAGATCAGTCGCGGGCGGAGATGGAAAGGTTCATGGAAGGCCTGCGCAGAATGCTTGCGCGCGATGCCGCCTGTTCTTATATACGCGCCAAGCCGTTCGGCGCCGGAATGCCGGTTGCCGGAACGGGATTTCTTGTGAACAGGGGCTTTCGTCGGAACGCCTGTACGGGTCCTGAGAGCCTGCTTAGCGGAGAGACTAGAGAAATGGCAAAAGTAATCGGTATCGATCTCGGCACCACCAACTCCTGCATCGCCATCATGGATGGCAAGGAGCCCAAGGTAATCGAGAATGCGGAAGGCGCGCGCACGACGCCTTCCATCGTCGCCATCTCGGGCGACGACGAACGTCTGGTCGGCCAGCCGGCCAAGCGCCAGGCGGTCACCAATCCTGAAAACACCATCTTCGCGGTCAAGCGCCTGATCGGCCGCCGCTATGACGATCCGGTGACGGAGAAGGACAAGAAGCTTGTCCCCTACAAGATCGTCAAGGGCGACAATGGCGATGCCTGGGTCGAAGCCGGCGGCAGGAAGCAGTCGCCCTCGCAGATTTCGGCCATGATCCTGCAGAAGATGAAGGAGACGGC
>NZ_RZRA01000176.1:0-7311 GCF_003998945.1 Mesorhizobium sp. M7A.F.Ca.CA.003.01.2.1
CGAGCATCGCGAAGGTCGCGATCGAAGCCGCGATGCCCGATAATCGCATCAGCACCCGCCCGAAGATGAGAGCGGCGAGGGCGGCGAACAATGCTGCCAGCATAGCCGATTGCCAGTACGGCAATCGGGTCGCCAGCAGCCATTCGGGCAGTCCCGGCAGCGAACCGCGTTTCATCATCGGATTGATGGTGAGCCACGCGGCCGCGTAGGCGCCAAGGCAGGTGAAGCCGATATGCCCGAAGCTGAGAACGCCCGAATTCCCGATAAAGATGTATAGGCCCACGACGAGGATGACACGGACGAACACGTCGATCACCGTCTGGTTGAAGGGCCGCGATCCGGTCATCACCGTGATCAGCGCGATGGCCAGCAGCAGCAGAGAAAGCAGGACCGGTGTCAGGATTGTGCGGCGGGCAAGCGCGAAGCGGGCGGGCTTTCGCTCGGCAGCCGGGGCACCGGCAGCGGTAGAGTTGGTGAGGGAGGCGACGACACCCATGAAATCAGATCCTTTCCTTGGTGCCGCGCGCGGCAATAAGCCCCTGTGGGCGGAAGAGGAGGACGAGGATGACCGCTCCATAGACAAAGGCATCGCGGAATGGCCGGGCGTCGATGGGCAGCATGACTTGCATGATCACCGAGGCGGCACCCAGCAGGAAGCCGGCGAGCACGGCTCCCCCGAGGCTGCCGAGGCCGCCAATGACGGTGGCGATGAAGGCCATCAACATGATCGAGGCGCCCATCTGGATGTCCAGCGTGCCTGTCTGGGCGCCAAAGATCAGTGCAATGGCGGCGGCCAACGCGCCGGAGAGGGCGAACGCGCCCATGATAACCCGGTTCGCACGCACACCCAGCATTCGGGCCATCGAGAAGTTCTCGGCCGCCGCCCGCATCTCCAGGCCGAAGCGGGTTTGACGCAGGAACAGTGTCAGGCCGATCAGGATGACCATCGTGGCCACGATCGTTATGAGCTGGAGGAGGGGAAGCCTGGCACCAAGGATCTCCACCGGCTGGGACAGTTCGGGCAGCAGCGAGATCGATTTCGGCCGACTGGAGAAAAGCATGAGCAGGAAGTAGCGAATGACGAAACCGAGCGCGAAGGAGGCGATCATCATGGTTGCCGGATTTGCCTGACGGAACCGCCTGAAGACGACGATTTCGCACAGCACCGACAGCCCGGCCCCGCAGAGGAGCACGAATGGCAACAGCAGGTACCACGGCAATTGGCCGGCGAAGACGATGGCCATTGCGTCCGTAGACGGCCATAACAGGGCGAAGACGCAGAAGGCGATGACGTCGCCATGCGCGAAGTTCACGAGCCGCATGACGCCGAAGATGAGGGCAATGCCGAGCGCCCCGAGCGCGTAGAGCGAACCAAGCGAGAGTGCGTCGAACAGGATCTGAAGCATCTCAATTGTCCTCGTAGCCGAAATAGGCAGCCTGGATCGCCTCGCCATTGCCGAGCGTCCGCGCGTCGCCATCGAGCACGATCTGTCCGCCACGCATCAGGATCATCCGCCCGCCCACCATCATCGCCCGGGCCGAGCTCTGCTCAACGATCAGGAGCGTGAGCTGGCGCTGCGCACGCAGCGCGATCAGCCGCTCGTAGACCTGGTCGTTGATGTTGGGGGCGAGGCCCAGTGAAGGCTCGTCGATGGCTACAAGCCGCGGATTGGTCATCAGCGCGCGGCCGATGACCAGCATTTGCTGCTGCCCGCGGGACAGCAATCCCGCCTGCCCGTGCCGCCTCTCTTTCAGCATCGGGAAGGTTGCGTAGACGGCTTCGAGTTCGTCGGCCGCTCGGCTGCGCCAGCCGCGTTCGCGGGCGTGCATGCCGGTTCCGACCAGAAGGTTCTCTTCGGTCGTCAGCGAGCCGAAGACATCGCGCCCCTCCGGCACCATGGAGAATCCGAGCCGGGCGATGTTCTCCGGCGCCTGGCCGGTGATCTCATGACCTGCAAGGTCGATCCGGCCGCCCGCCACCGGCGTAACACCGGCGATCGCGCGCAGCAGCGAAGACTTCCCGGCTCCGTTCGGGCCGGTGATGAACAGGATTTCTCCCTCGTCCATGGAGAAGGAGACATTGCGGACCGCCGTGAGACGGCTGTAGCGGATGGTGATGTCGGAAAGGGCGAGCAGGCTCATTCCATCGCCTCCAGCACAGGCAGGTCGGTGTTCGCGGCCGTGCCCATATAGGCGTGGCGCACCTTCTCGCTGTCGCGGATCGCGGCAGGCGGTCCTTCCTCGATAATCGCTCCGGAATCGAGCACGACGATATGCTGGCAAAGGCCGAGCACCAGCCCGACATTGTGCTCGATGAGCAGGACACCACAGCCGAGATCGCTGGCGATGTGTCTTATCAGGGCGGAAAGCTCCCGCGCCTCCAGTGCGCTCATGCCAGCCGCGGGCTCGTCGAGCAGGATGTATGCGGGCCGTCCCATCAGGGCGCGGCCAATGGCGACGCGGCGCTCGTCCGTGTATGGCAACGTTCCGGCGATGCGGGTACCCAGCGCACCGATGCCTATCCAGTCGAGCATCGCTTCCGCTTCGGCGATGGCAGCGCGCCGGCTCATTCCCAGGCCAACGCCGGTCACTTCCAAATTGTCCAACACAGGCAGGTCGCGGAAGAGCCGCCCACCCTGAAAGGTGCGGGCAATGCCGCGCCGCCGGACCTGATGCGGCTTGAGACCCGTGAGTGCTTCCCCGTCGAGCTTGATGGTGCCTTCCGTCGGTGCCTGGAAGCCGGTCAGCACGTTGACGAGCGTGGTCTTGCCAGCGCCATTCGGGCCGATGAGGCCACTGATGCGGCCGGGCGTAATTTGGAGGTCTACCGATGACAGGGCCTTCAGCCCCGCAAACGATACCGAGACGTTCTCCGCGCTCAGATGACTCATGACCCTTTCCTTCTTTCTACCGACGGAAAGGCGCGAAGCATCCGGCCTTGCGGCCAGCCACGTTGCAAATGTCTTCCCCTGTCGGTTCCGGCGGTCTCTAGCGGACTGCTCGGGTGCCAAATTCACGCCGTTGCCCGGCGTCGTCTTGTCGTTTCGCGCACCGGATTTTGTCTTCCGCCACGCGCGGTCGGTTTTGGCCGGCCGATCTCCTCGCCTCCGGCTCCTCCGCCGGCATTCCCGGCTGACGTCAGCCGGCCAGATGCCCTTCAGCACGCGCCAGCGCGGCGCGCTGTTCGGTTCGCGCGGCAAGCGCGTCTTCCAGCGTCACCGGGACGAAGCGCGCCGGGGTGTGCGGCTGGAGCTGGGCGATAAGGTCCATGTCGGCCGATATCACCACGCCCAGCATCATATACCCGCCACCCGAAACCGCGTCCCGGTGAAGAACGATCGGCTCAGTGCCACTCGGCACCTGGACGGATCCGTAAGGATAGCAGGCATCGACGATGTTCGAGGGGTCGGAGCCCGCACCGAAAGGCTGCTCGCGCTCGACGAATTCCAGCGGCGTTCCGCCGCGGAAGCGATAGCCGATACGGTCGGCTTCGGGCGCGACCTTCCAGGTTTCCTCAAAGAACCGATTGCCGGCAGCCTCAGTGATCCGATGCCAGTATATGCCGGGAAGCATTCTGAGTTCCGCCGGACTATTGCGCGCGCGGCGCAGATTTGCAGGCAGTGAAAGACCGGCTTTGCCGGAACCTTCGCCGAGGGGAAGCTCATCGCCCGCTTTCAGCGTGCGGCCCTGATGGCCGCCAAGCGCGCCCAGAATGTAAGTCGAGCGCGAACCGAGAACCACGGGTACGTCGATGCCGCCGGAGACGGCCAGATAAGCGCGCGCGCCGCCCTTGAGGAAGCCGAAAGAAAGTCGGTCACCGGCCTTCACCGGAAAACTTTCCCACGTCGACCGTTCCTCGCCATTGAGTTTGGGTGGGAGCTCTCCACCTGTGACGGCGACGACCGCGGATTGGGTGAATTCGAGTTCGGGACCCATGAAAGTGGCTTCGAGCACCGCGGCACCCGGATCGTTGCCGACAAGCAGGTTTGCGATGCGTGTCGCAAAGCGGTCCATGCCGCCGCCTTCTGGAATGCCGACATGATAGTGGCCGGGTCGGCCAAGGTCCTGCACGGAAGTGGAGAGGCCGGGAGAGATTACCTTAACGGCCATTGATAAGCTCCATCAGCTTTGCATTGGTGCCGTAAATGTCGCTGTTGAAATCCTTCAGGCTGAAGGTGCACTCGCGAACCGTCGGCTGCCACCGATTGGCTTCGATTTCCTCAAGCGTGGCGTCGTAGTCATCGCGGCCAATGGCCTTGAACTTGACGATATCGCCTGGCTTGAACAGGCACATGTCATCGGCGAGGTAGCGCACCTTCCTGGTCGGGTCGTAGATCGGGGCCGGGGTTATGCCATACATCTGGTAGCCGCCAGCGCCGCGTACCGAATAGATCGCTGCAAAGCAGCCGCCATGGCCAATGGTGAGCTTGGGAGTGTCGGTGCGTGGACGCAAGTATTTCGGCGCCTGAATCTGTTTCTTGCGCTCAACCATCTGGTACAGGAAGGGCAGTCCGGCGACGAAGCCGACCATCGATACGAACCAGGGCTGGCCGGAATAGGCCTCGATAAACTCTTCCACCGTGGCGTAGCCGTTGATGCGTGCCGAATATTCAAGATCGGTGGAGGAGGGGTCCTGATGGCGCTCGCGGAAGCGCAGGCAGGTTTCACGCGTCCATGGATCCTGGAAATAAACCGGCAGTTCGATGATCCGGGTCTTCAGCACCGGGTCCGACTTCGAGGCGGCCTCTTCCATCGACTTCAGTTCGCTGAGCAAATCCTGCGGCTTGACGATGTCGGGGTTGAAGCGAATCTGGAAGCTGGCGTTGGCTGGGCAGATCTCGGTGACGCCTCGGATGCCTGCCGTACGCACCGCATTGGTCATCGAAAGGCCGGTAAAGAAGGAGGTGAGCGACATTTCTTCGGACACCTCGCCGAAGATATGTTCGTCACCGCCGAAGTTGAATCGTATCGACATCGGTCCTCCTTAACCCGCCAATGCTGCGGCGTTTTCGATGAGCCAGCCTTCCAGCCAGCGGGTATGCACGTCTCCCGCCCGCATCGCCGGATCGGCGGCCAGCGCAAGAAACAGCGGCTTGGTGGTCTTGAGCCCGCCGATCTTCAACTCGTTGAGCGCGCGGATCAGGCGCACTATCGCCGCCTCGCGCGTCTCTGCATGCACGATCAGCTTGGCAAGCAGCGAGTCATAAAAGGGCGGCACCTGATAGCCTTGATAGAGCATCGAATCGAAGCGTACGCCCGGACCGCCGGGAATGCGAAGCTCGGCCACCTGCCCGGGGAATGGAGCGAACTCCTTCGCCGGGTCTTCGGCATTGAGCCGGACTTCGATCGCATGCCCTTTGACGGAGACATCGCTTTGCCGGATCCGCAGCTTCTCGCCGCCGGCGATGCGAAGCATCTCCGCAACGAGGTCGATGCCGGTGATCGCTTCGGTGACCGGGTGCTCGACCTGGATACGGGTGTTCATCTCGATGAAGTAAAAGCGGTCTGCTTCATCGTCGTAAAGATACTCTACCGTGCCGGCACCAGAGTATTTGACCGCCTTGGCCAAGGCGACCGCTGAAGCGCAGAGCTCTTCGCGCAGCCTGTCTGAAAGTGCGCGCGACGGCGCCTCCTCCCAAACCTTCTGGCGTCGCCGCTGCAGCGAGCACTCCCGCTCGTAGCAGTGGATGGCATCGCTTCCGTCTGCCAGCACCTGCACCTCGATATGGCGGGCCTTGCCGATCACCTTTTCCATGTAGAGACCACCATCGCCCAAGGCGGCGAGGGCTTCTGCTTCGGCCTGAGGAAAGGCTTGTTCGAACTCGGCAAGCGAGTTCGCGATGCGGATGCCCCGCCCGCCGCCGCCTGCCGCCGCCTTGATCATCACCGGAAAACCGGTTGCGGTCAGCACCTCGTGGCCAGCCTCGAGGCCCTCGACCCGGCCAGCCGAGCCTGGCACGACGGGGACACCTGCAGCGGCAGCGGCCGATCGCGCCGAGACCTTGTCTCCCATCATCCGGATCGCATCTCCCGACGGGCCGACGAAGACCAATGCAGCGCCTGTGACCGCGTCGGAAAACGCGGCATTCTCGGCAAGGAACCCATAGCCTGGATGAACACTGTCGCAACCGGTGTCGCGGGCAGCCTTCAGAATTGCTTCGACATTGAGATAGGACTTCTTTGCAGCTGGTGGGCCGATGTTGACCGCTTCGTCCGCAAGCTGGACGTGGAGCGACTCGGCGTCTGCGGCCGAATACACCGCCACGGTGGCGATCCCCAGATCTTGCGCGGCCCGGATGATCCTGACCGCTATCTCGCCCCGGTTGGCAACCAGAAGCTTTTTCAGCATCAGTCGAGATCCGCAATAGGTGCGCCGGCCATGATGGGATCCTCATTGTCGGCAATGAAGCGGATGTTCGTACCGGCCGTCTCGGCCCTCACTTCGTGGAACGACTTCATCACTTCGATGAGACCGATTACGTCTCCGGCGGACACCGCGTCGCCATCCGCCTTGTATGGCGGCTGGTCTGGCGAAGCGCTGCGATAAAAAGTGCCGGGAAGAGGTGAAAGAATCTGGGCCATAAAAAGCTCCGGAAAACTGCGGACAGACTAATCTGGAACCGCCCGCGCGGGCGGGTTCGGTCGAGTTCAGTGCCAGGGGGCGATTGCGGTGCGCACGGCCCGGGCTATTTCGATGGCGTTCGGCGTATCGGAATGCACGCAGATGGTTTCGCAGCGTACAGGGAAGAAACTGCCGTCCTCTGCCGTGCCCTCGCCCTCCCTGATGGCGCGTACGCACCGCTCGGCCATCTCTGCGGGGTCCTTGGCGTCATGAACGCGTGTCAAGATCAGCTTGCCGGAGGCATCGTAGTCGAGATCGGCATAGAACTCAGCGACAAATGGGATACCGCGCTCTTGATAGATCTTCTCATGCAGGGTGCCCGTCATGCCGAAGAGGGGTACGCCGAAAATCTCTGCCGCGTCGCACACGCCATGGGCTATTGCCTCCTGCTGCATGGCCATGAAGTAGAGGCTGCCATGCGGCTTGATGTGGTGGAGTTCCACACCCTCGGCCTTGAGGAAGCCGGCAAGCGCTCCCACCTGGTAAATGATGGTGTTTCTGACTTCTTCGCGGGTCATCCGCATCTCGCGCCGGCCGAAACCCTGAATGTCGGGCAAGCCTGGATGGGCGCCGATCTTTACGCCACTCGCCTTGGCGCTGCGGACGGCGGTGTGCATGTGATCCGGATCGGAAGCGTGAAAACCACAGGCGACATTGGCAACGTCGATGATGGGCATCATGCCCATATC
>NZ_RZRA01000177.1:0-7302 GCF_003998945.1 Mesorhizobium sp. M7A.F.Ca.CA.003.01.2.1
GGGTGTCTCGCGCCAGACCGAGGACTGGCCCGACGTAACCTCCTTGGCGAGATCCAGCCCGATCAGGCCCGACCATGCGGCGGCGCGGCGCTTCAGATCGTCGATGTCGAACACGCCATCGGGCGCATGCGCGATGACGGCGTTGGGCATGCCCTTTTCACGGATCAGCGCGGTGAGCGCGCGGGTGTCGATGCCCGACAAAGCGACGATGCCGCGCTTCTTCAGCCACTGGTCGAGACCAGTGCCGGCACGGTAGTTGGACGGGTTGGTGACATCGGCCTTGAACACGGCGCCGACGGCGCCGGCGCGGGCGAGCGGATTGAGATCCTCGATGTCCTCGTCATTGGTGCCGATGTTGCCGATATGCGGGAAGGTGAAGGTGACGATCTGGCCGGCATAGGACGGATCGGTGAGGATTTCCTGATAGCCGGTCAGCGCCGTGTTGAAGCAGACTTCGGCGACAGCGGAGCCGGTGGCGCCGAGACCGCGACCTTCGATGACGGTACCGTCGGCCAGCACCAGAAGGGCGGTCGGCTTTTCCGTGGCCCAAGCGGGGGTCAAGGCGGGCGTCATCTCGGCCATGCGGCACTCCTGTCAGGCCGCGCGCTGCAACCGGCCCGGCGGGCCATCTGCGCGGCAAACGGCGCGAAGCGGCGATTTCGCGGCTTCCACGCAGTCAAATTTCCGTTCATGCAAGGCCCAGTACATAGGGGAAGGGGGCAGGGCGGTCAATGATCATGCGAAATGCCGCCATATTTTATTTCGCCTAGCAAAATCAGTGGCTTGCCCCGGCACATCAGAGTTTGCCTTGGCTCGCCCGCGGCGCTATTGTCCGCGCCGATCGAAGGAGAATGCACCATGCGCGGCAAAATCGCCGAATCCCTGAAGAGCGCGATGAAGGCGCAGGACAAGCACCGGCTGCCGACATTGCGGCTGATCCAGGCCGCCATTCACGACCGCGACATTGCCAATCGCGGGTCAGGCAAGGAGCCGGCCAGCGACGAGGAGATCCTGCAGATCCTGGCCAAGATGGTGAAGCAGCGCGAGGAATCGGCCAAAGCCTTCGATGACGGCAAGCGGCCGGAACTGGCCGCGCAGGAGCGCGGCGAGATGGAGATCATCCGCACCTTCCTGCCGACGCAGCTGGATGATGCGGCGGTAACTGCTGCGGCGCGCGAGGCGATCGCCGCGACCGGTGCGGCCAGCCAGAAGGACATGGGCAAGGTGATCGCCGCACTGAAGCAGAAATATGCCGGCCAGATGGATTTCGGCAAGGCGAGCGGCATCGTCAAGGGTCTGCTGCAGTAGGGTGCTGCTCATCTCGTCGCTTGGGTGGCCGACCGGGCGGAATCCAGATCCGTCCGGAATCCAAGTCCAGGAATTGGAACCCGGATAGCGCCGAGATGTTTATCCGTCATGCAACTGGAGAGATGCCATGACTGAGAACGAAACCCGCTATGAAACCGGTGCGACGAAATATCCGGCAAAGACCGATGCCGACGCTTCCGATGAATTCTCCCAGGATGCGGCCGCCAACGAGAAGCCTGCCGGCGGAATAGGGCTCACCCGCCGGATGGGCGAAGTGGAAGACCGCACCCGCCAGTCGGAGGGACAAAACCCGCCAAAGCAAGCCACGCCGAGCGCTGCAACCGAAAAGACGTCCGGGGCCGGCCCCGCTATCGCGGAGCGTTCAAAGGACGCCAAGGCTCCGAAGAGCAGCCAATGAAGCGAAGGCCGGGAGCACTCCTGCGGCGCTTTGGAGATCGGCGGACAAGTGGTTCGCGTAGTTAGCGTTTGCCGATCCCTTCAACGACGATGCGGATGAGGTGCCTGATCTCGTCCTCGCTGAATGACCCGGCCGAAAGCGCCGAAAGCATCGCCTGGCCGTATATTCCAAGCAGGACCAGCGCCATGAAATTGGCATCGTCATCCCTGCGAATGACACCTTGCCGTTGGCCGAGCACCAGAAGGTCCCGGACCAGGCGCTGGAATGAGGGCCGGTCGGGCGGCGGCTGCAGGGACGGACGCTCGGCGGGGGCAAGAGCCAGCCTGGCAAGCGAGGGATTGGCCAGGCACCAGCCGGCGCTGTCGAGAAAGACTGTCTCGAGCATGACGAATACATCTTCGTTCGCCGCCATGCGGGCGCGGTAGGCGGCATCGCCCGCCTCCACGCGGGCGATGAGCCGCAACGCGATTTCTTCTTTCGAACTGAACAGATTGTAGACCGTTTTGCGGGTCAAGCCGGCACGCGTCGCGATCTCCTCGACCGAGGTGTTGGCAAACCCCATCTCCCGAAACGCCAGGTCGGCGGCATTGAGGATGAGGCTTCGCGACCGTTCGGTCCGCTTTGGGGTTGTCATTTTTATACCCTAGTGTAAATTTACACATATGTAAACTTTTGCTGCGTGACCGCCGCATTGCGGCAGCCGCCAATCCCGCGAAGGGTCGACTGTGGCGCATCGGAATTCAAGCGGCTCTATGGGAAGCAATGTGCAAATGGCTGGTAGTCTCAAGGAATTCGGCCTTGGGATCTGGATTGCGGATGGTCCGATCGTCACGGCGGCCGCCGGCTTTCACTATCCCACGCGTATGGCCGTTATCGGATTGTCCGGGGGCGGTTTGTTCATCTGGTCACCGGTAGAGCTCACGAACGAGCTGCGCGCCGATGTGGACGCTCTGGGCGTGGTGCGCTTCCTGATCCCGCCCAATTCGCTTCACCACGTGTTTCTCGCTGACTGGCAGCGCGGCTATCCCGATGCCAAGGTCTATGCGCCACCCGGCCTGCGGGAAAAGCGCCGAGATATCCTCTTCTGCGGCGAGCTCGGCGATACGCCTGCCGCCGACTGGGCGGACGATCTCGACCAGGTCGTCGTGCGCGGCAACAGGATCACCACCGAGATTGTCTTCTTCCACCGCGCAAGCAGGACAGTGTTGTTCACCGATCTGATCCAGCATTTCCACGCCGGATGGTTCAAGGGCTGGCGGGCGCTCGTAGCCCGGCTGGATCTGATGGTGGCCGCAGAGCCCTCAGTGCCGCGAAAATTCCGCGCCGGCTTTACCGACCGGCGCGCCGCGCGTGCCGCTCTTCAACGCATACTGGCATGGCCGGCCGAAAGAGTGCTGATGGCGCACGGCGAACCAGTGACGGAGGACGCTCAAACGTTCATCCGTCGCGCTTTTCGCTGGCTGGTTGGCCGCTGACTTCCTCGGCGGATTTCGGCGCTTCGAGCACACGGCGCAATGCCGGCGCTTCCTGCTGGATATGATCCCACAGCCGGTTCGCGATCGGCCCATGCGGCCGGTCGCGGCGGCGCGCCACCACCAGTTCGTCGGTGCGGCCCGGCAGATGACGGCCGGCAATGGAGTGCAGGCGTCCGTCCTGCAGTTCTTCCTCGATCAGGAAGCGGGGCAGGTGGCCCCAGCCAAGGCCCTGCAGGATGATCTCCTTCTTCATGCCCTGGTCGGCGACGAGGCATTGCGGCGCGCCTTCGATCAGCGAATAGTTTTGTTGTGGCGAATGGCGGGCGCTGTCGCGCATGACGCATTGGGTGAGTGCCTGCATCTGGTCCGGGGTGATCGGCTGCTCGATACGCTGAGGCAGAAAGCCCGGCGCCACCACGGGAATGAAGGACACCTTGCACAAATCGACCCATTCCACCCGCGCATCGCCCTTGTCGACCCAGTGCAGGATCAGGTCGGCTTCGTCGTCGAAGAGACGCTCCCATGGGCCGCCCACCGCTTCGAAATGCAGATGCAGGCGCGTGCCGGGCAACTGTGCGAAGAATCGCCCGAGCATGCCCAGCACCTGCGGGCGCGGGCACAGGTCGCCGATCACCACATGGATCTCGCTTTCCTCACCCATCGCCAACTGGGCGGCATGGACGCGCAAACCGTCCATCTCGCGCAGCAGCGATAGCGCTCGGCGGTGGAACGACAGCCCGGCCTCGGTCGGACGCACGCGATAGCCGCTGCGATCCAAAAGGACGAGGCCGAGCTGTCGCTCCAGCTTGGCGACGGCGGCGAACACCGCGGGGTGCGAGCGATACAGCATGGCCGCCGCAGGCTGAAAACCGCCGGTGCGGACCACCGCATCGAAGCATTGCAGATCGTGCAGGGTGAATTCGGCCATGTCAGTTTTTGTTACAGAGATTGTCTTATCTTTGTAATATCAACAAAATCGCTCCACAGCTAGGCTCTGTCTCGTTCAACGTTCCAGAAGGAATCTTCATCATGAATGAGCTGAATTTCGTCACAACGGGCGATGGCACGCGCATCGCCTACCGCTTCGACGGCGAGGCAAGCAAGCCGGTGCTGGTGCTGTCGAATTCCATCGGCACCACGCTGCACATGTGGGATGGGCAGGTCGGCGAATTGTCGAAGCATTTTCGTGTCCTGCGCTACGATTTTCGCGGCCATGGCGGATCGAGCGTTCCGGTCGGCGCCTATTCGCTGGACCGGCTTGGCCGCGACGTCATCGAGTTGCTCGATGCGCTCGACCTGCAACGCGTACATTTCCTTGGCCTGTCGCTCGGCGGGTTCGTCGCGCAGTGGCTCGGCATCCACGCGCCCGAGCGGATCGACCGGCTGATCCTGAGCAACACCTCGTCGCATCTGGCGCCGGCAAGCTATTTCGACGAGCGGATCGCTGCGGTGCGCCAGGCGCGGGACATGTCGGAAACCGCCGAGACGTTCCTGAGCAACTGGTTCCCCGCGTCGCTGGTTGCCGCCAACGAGCCTGTGGTCGAAGACTTTCGCGCCATGCTGCTGGCTATCGACCGGCAGGGCCTGGCGGGTCTGTTCGCGGCGGTTCGCGACGCGGACCTTCGCCGCACCGTGGCACTGATACCCCGGCCGACGCTGGTGATCGCTGGTCGGCACGACACGGTGACGGCAGCCAGCCACAGCGAGCTGATCGCCGCGACGGTACCCGGCGCGAAGCTGGTTGTGCTGCCTGCGGTCCATCTGTCGAACATCGAATATCCGGCGGAGTTCATCCAGGCTGTCATCGATTTCTGCGCGGAGCCGAGTGCCGCGACGGCAAAGGCATCCGGCACCAGCCCGGCGGTTGCCGAGCGTTCAAAGGACGCTGCGGTTCACAAGGGCGGGCGCCAGCCGGAGCCTGCGTCAATGTGAGCGCCGGGCCGAGCGGAGCCATCTGGCGAGAAGCTTTTCAACGCCTTTCGGAACGATCCCGTCACCTTGCCATTATCAGCACGAAGGCAGGCTCGGACAGGCAAACGCCGTAACCGACCTTAGAGACGGCCGGCGACGCACCACTTTCGGGCGCCGACACGAACACGCCGGAGGAAAGCGATGACTGGACGCAAAACCCACGATCAACAAATTCGCATCATTGAAGAGCGGGAAAACACAAAGAACGCCGGCAAGGATTTTGATGCCGAGGCGGATCTGAAACGATCAGCGGCGGAACGCGAAGCACTGCGCAAGGGAGCGGACATGAGGACCGATACACCGGACCTCGTCGATCCAGACGACCGCAACATGCTTCGCGGCAAGAATCAGGAAAGCGCCCATCACAAGAACCGTGCCGACGACTAAAGCGCGTCACGGACCAGCAACGCTCCTGGAACATTCGTCATAGATTGGAGGCAGCCCATGGCACACGGCAGCAAGAAGCACATCGGAGCAGGTTCACAAGGAAAGGGTTCCGGCACAGGCGCCATGACCGTGACGCCAAAAGACAAGCTCGAAGAAAACAAGGTTCTGTCCAATCGCGACAAGGCACAGCATTCCAAAGAACGCGGTTTGGACTCCAGGCAGGTCGCGACCGAGCAGCATCAGGATCATGCCGCCAACCGTTTGCGGGACTGACGCCCGACAGGGGCGCCAGCCTCGGCCTGGCTGTCCGGGGAGCCGCCAGATTCGTGCCATCTCTATTTGACACCGAGGCTTTCGGGCCAGAGCGCCTGGATTTCCTTCGGCAGCGCATCGCGCACCTTAGCCGATTGGCCAAGATCAATATGCCGTGCAAGAACTCGGAACACCGAGCGTGCTGCATCCTCGGGATCGACGGGGCGGATCGATTTCAATTCCTCGCCGATGTGCTGCGAGAAGTTTTCCAGGGAGCGCGTTTTGTCCGGCTCGGCTGCGGGCCGGTAGTGGTCGTAATAGGCGCCGCGCACCAGGAGCGGCAGTTCCGCCCCAAGTTTGGCCGCAAGCCCGATCTGCAGCCTGTCCCTTACGGTCCGCAGGACCGCGCCCAATATGTGCCATGCAATTCGCCGATCCGGACCATGATCGTCCATGATCTCGTCGAGCCAGATGTTGGTTGTCTGCAGCGTCCTGTCAAAGACATCCAAACCGGTAGCGCTCATCATCGCCTCCTCATCAAATTCATGTCTGGTTTCGAAACGATGCTCAGGGACAATCGTTTCGCTATCTGTCGACAAAATTGGCTCGGCCTGTGATCCGGCTCTGCCCCGGGATCCACGGTAGCGGTCTTGGTTGCGCCGGAACCCCTTCCGAAGCAGTTCGTTCCTGGGTGGGCGGCTTTGAGGAGCTGGTTGCGCGTCCTGCAACGGGTTTTTTGCGATGCCTGCAAGGAAGACAAAAACCACTGAAGGCGAGAACCGACAGCAACTCCTGCAGATGATGACGACGGAGCATTTGGTGCTGGGGACCGCCAGGGCGGCGACTATTCAGGAGGCGAATCAGCGCGCAAATTTGTTCCTGACTTCGGTATCCAGCGCCACGATCGCCCTTGCTTTCGTGGCCCAGGTGACGAGGATGGGGCTTCCTTTCATGCTGTTCAGCCTGATCCTGTTGCCGTGCCTCTACTTCATTGGGCTGGTGACATTCGTCAGGGCTGTGCAGGTGGCCATCGAAGACATGGTCCACGCCCGCGGCATGGCACGCATCAGGCACTGCTACACCGAGCTCACCCCTTCGATGGCGCGCTATCTGGTTCACTCCACCCCCAAACGGCTCTGCTGGCCGATGTCGGCCTCAAGCCAAGGCCCTGGCAAGCGTTCGCCGGAACCGCAGGGATGGTGAATGTCGTCAACGGTGCCATCGCCGGTGTCTTTGCCGGCGTGATGCTCAAGGTTGTCGTTGGCTCGATGGTCAGTCTCGCCGTGACTGTCGGCATTCTAGCTTTTGCGGTGAGCAACTGGTGCCTGTGGCAACATCACAGGCGCAGTTGGGCAAGCGCGGAACACAAGCTGAAGGTGCTGTTTCCAAACGTGCCGGACAGCGACGGCGAGGCGCGGATCGGATAACCCGTTCGAGAGGGGCAGGAGCATCAACTCGCGCTAGGCGGAAACCTCAAGCACGATCTTGCCA
>NZ_RZRA01000178.1:0-7291 GCF_003998945.1 Mesorhizobium sp. M7A.F.Ca.CA.003.01.2.1
AATTGCTTGCTGTCCCTCGGCGTAGGCACGGCCCAGTTTCTCGTCTCCCCACGATGTCTGTCTCGCCAAGAGACTTGGCTGCGGTCCCGGCAGGCGGCACGTTCTTGCGCTCCGAAGGTTTATCTCCCGGCTCAAACCCTTTAAGGGATGGCAAAAAGGAGCCTCGCATGACGCCGAAAGCGGTTTTCTGGGACATGGACGGCACGCTGGTCGACAGCGAACCGCTGCACGAAGCTGCCCTGGTGGCGGCGATGCGCAATGTCGGCCTTGTCCCGCCGAACGATCTGCATGAGCGCGTGCTCGGCGTCGCCGCCTGGCCGGTCTACGAGATGATGCGCGACGAGTTCGGCCTGGACCTGCCTTTCGACGACTGGATCCTGCGCAAATACGAACACTACCTGCCGCTGGTGGAGAGCTTGAAGCCGCGCCCCGGCGCGATCGAGATCTTCAACGAGCTGCGTACAAGAGGCATCCAGCAGGCCGTGGTCTCGAATTCGGACCGGATGATCGTCGACGCCAATTTGAGCATGGTCGGCCTGATCTACCCCGGCATGAAGACGATCAGCCGCAACGACGTGCGCGAAGGCAAGCCGCATGCCGAGCCATTCCTGCGCGCCGCGTATCTGGCCGATGTCGACCCCGCGCAGGCGGTGGCGATCGACGACAGCTGGCCGGGCGCCATGGCAGGGCTGGCGGCGGGAATGAAGACGATCTTCTGGCCGGAAAAGCCGATGGAAGGCCCGCCCGGCGCCGTCGTCATCAACAGCGCCGAGGAATTGGGGAAAGAGCTGGGGCTCTGAGGAAAACCGCCCAGGTCGGCGCCGTCCCTCATCCGCCTGCCGGCACCTTCTCCCCGTATAGTGACGGCACGGGGAGAAGGACGCTCAATTCCGGTAGACCGGTTCCTGCTCGTCGAGGATCGCCTTCAACTCGCTGAGATGGCGTTCGGCCTGGCCGGGATAATCGTCCATCTCGCTCGCCGCCTTTTCGGCGATCGCGTCAGAAAGCGTGCGCAGCGGGCGGCCGGTCCACAGCGCCTTGATGTATGTCTCGGCGGCGCGTTCGAAATAGAACATGCGGTTGAAGGCATCGGCGACCGTGTCGCCGATGACCAGCACGCCGTGATTGCCCATCACCATCACCTTGACCTTGGGATCGACGAGAAGCTGCGAGCAGCGCTCGCCCTCCTCCTCGAAGGCCAGCCCGCCATAGTGCGCGTCGACGACATGGCGGTTGAAGAACATCGCCGAATTCTGGTCGATCGGCGGCAATGTCGAGTCAGCGAGCGATGCCAGCACCGTAGCGTGGATCGAGTGCACATGCATGACGCAGCGCGCGTGACGCACATTGCGATGGATGGCGCCATGCAGCCCCCACGCCGTCGGGTCGGGCGCATTGGGGCCGGAGAGCGTTTCCGGATCGTTGGCATCGATCATCAGAAGGTCGCTCGCCTTGATGCGCGAGAAATGCACCTGGTTGGGGTTCATGAGGAATTGTGTGCCCTCATCGTTGACGGCCAGCGAGAAATGATTGGCCACCGCCTCGTGCATGTTGAGCCGCGCCGTCCAGCGGAAGGCACAGGCGAGATCGACGCGCTCCTCATAGTAGGGCAGGTTGGTCAGCGTTTCCTTTTGCAGACGGGCAAGGCTCATCGAAAAATCCTCCGGTTTCGGCAAGAATGCCGTGGCCAGCCCATTCCCGCAACCGGTTTTGGTTGGTGCAGGGATGCTCACGCCGCCGTGCTGGCAGCGGCAGCGCCGGCTCGCAGGCCGCCATGCTCGATGATGAAATCGATCACCTCCTGCAGTCCCTTGCCGCGCGACAGGTCCGTGAAGCCGAACGGCCGCTTGCCGCGCATGCGGCCGGCGTCGCTCTCCATCACGTCGAGGTTGACGTTGACGTAAGGAGCCAGATCGCTTTTGTTGATGACCAGGAAATCGGAGCGGGTGATCGCCGGCCCGCCCTTGCGCGGAATCTCCTCGCCCTGGCAGACCGAGATGACATAGAGCGTCAGGTCGGCGAGATCCGGCGAGAAGGTGGCGGCAAGGTTGTCGCCGCCGGATTCGATGAAGACGATGTCGAGGTCCGGGAACTTCCTGTTCATCTGCGCGATCGCCTGCAGATTGATCGAGGCATCCTCGCGGATCGCGGTATGCGGGCAGCCGCCGGTCTCGACACCCATGATGCGGTCCTCGGGCAGCGCCTGCAGCCGCGCCAGCATCATGGCGTCTTCCTTGGTGTAGATGTCGTTGGTGACGACGGCGATGGAAAACTCGTCGCGCAGCGCCTTGCACAGTTTTTCGGTCAGCGTCGTCTTGCCCGAACCGACCGGGCCGCCAATGCCGACGCGCAGCGGACCATTTGTCTGTGTCATGCGGGAAACTCCGTGATGGCGAGGATGGCAAAGCCGAGCCCGATCAACAGGCACAGCGGCGAATAATAGCGGACATCGAGCCGCGCGAAAGGCTGTTCAGGCGTCAGCCGCCGCCACCATGGCGTGAAGCCGGCTATGCCGCGCCCCAGGAACACCAGACCGATGAGCAGCGACGTGGCGGCGAGACCCTCCTTGGGGAAGGGTGAAGCGAAGACTCCCATGAGCGCCAGCGGCCATAGTGTCGCCAGGCACAAGCACGCGGCAACGGCGAAACTGGCAAACGGCGTCGGCATCTCATCGACGCCGCGAAAGCCGACCACGGCGCGAGCGCAGGAGGCTGCGTCCTGGCCCGGCCAGATGCCGCCAAGGCCCCAATAGACATGCAGAACGGTGATCAGCAGCAGGACAAAGGATAGCGAGAAGGCGAGAAAAATCATGAGCGGAACAGTCGCGAATATTGGGTTTCATGCTTCATCGCCATGACATCGGAGACGAAGGCGCAGCCACCGAGATCGTCGAGTGTCGAGCGCGCGGCGCGGCTTGCGGTCGCCAGGGCCAGCGGCTCGAAGCCGGCTAACAACGTGGTCGCGCCGCTCTGGCCGACGATGCCAAGCCGGATCGCTGCCTGCACAAGGTTGGAGAAGAAGGTTTGCAGGAAGGCTGACAGCGCATCCTGAAGCGCGATGCCGTTGCCACCCGCAATGGCGCCGACGGCGACGCAATAGGCGCATTCGGCCGGCAGGCGCTCCAGCACCGGATTAGGCCAGGCGGCCGCCGCTTTGAGGAAGGCTCCACCCTGGAGCATGGTCTCGGTATGGCGTTCGCGCGAGCCGGCCAGGGCTTCGGCGAGTGCCGCCACTTCATCGAGATCACCGGTGCCGCATGCTCGGCGCCAGCTCTCGGCGAACAGCACGGCGTCGTTCCAGCCCGAGCCCATCTCGACCAGCGTCTCCAGCCAGCCGGCGAGGCTCCCGGCATCGGCAACCAACCCGTCATGCACCGCCCGCTCGAGACCATGGCTGTAGGAAAAGCCGCCGACCGGAAAGGCAGGCGACAGCCACGCCATCAGCCGCAGCAGGGCGATGTTCGAAGGCTGGTCAGTCATGATCGTGGTGATGGCCGGCATGACTGTGCGAATGGGAATGCGCTTCGCCATGAGAATGGCTGTGCGCTTCGGCGTGCGCATGCGCATGGCCGTGATCGTGGCTTTGCCCAGCATGGCCGGAATAGGCGCCGCGCACCGGCTTGAACGGTTCGGAAACGTCGGTCACGGTGGCGCCCAGCCCCTCCAGCATCGCCTTGATGACATGGTCGCGCAGGATGAGGATGCGTCCGGCCTCGATGCCTGCCGCGAGATGGCGGTTGCCGATATGCCAGGCGAGTTCGGCCAGATGCACGCCATCGCGGGCGCGGATGTCGTAGACCTCTTCCGGTGCCGCGATGATCTCGATATGGCCGCCATTCTCCAGCACCAGCCGGTCGCCATCGTTCAAGGCGACGGGTTCGGGCAGGTCGACCAGCACCTTGCTGCCGTCGGCAAGTTCGATGGCCCGGCGGCGCAGATGCCGCTCGTCATGGGCGAGAATGGCCCGGCCGGACGGTAGGGTGGTTCCGGCAGCGCCGGCGGACAGCACCGAGACGACGCGCGGGAATTTGGTGAAGTCGGTGTTGAGGTTGAGTTTCATTTCATGGATTTCCCATTTGCTTGTGCCCGCACACGCGCGATCCAATGGCCTTGTACATGTCGAACCCTGCCTTTCCCCAACAAAGCTAGACCATCGCGTTCGTTCAGACGATGGTGTCGAAGAGCCGCAGGATGAACGATATCTGGTAGATAAGCGCCGCCGTGACAAAGGCGATGTGGAAGCGGCGGTCGCGCACCAGGATCGCGATGATGCAGAGCGCGACGAAGACGGGCGTGCGGAACAGATACTCGCTGCCGAAGCGGGCGAAATGCTCCGGCCCCTTCAGCAGCGTGTCGACCACGTCGAGCAGATAGGTCGCCGCCAGCAGGCCGAAGAACCACGCCCGCCGCGAATAGAAGAAATCCTCGTAGCTGGTGTAGTCCAGCATCGAATCGGGAAACAAAAGCGCGCACAGCAGGAACAGCGTGATCGCGTAGAAAATGATGAACAAATATTTGCCGAAGGTCCAGATCTCGACGGCGTAGAGGCCGAACTCCCACCACCAGAAATGCACCAGCATCAGGAGCACCGAGACGACCCAGGCCAGATGCACGGTATAGAGCTTGTACTGGCCGGGATGCTGGACGATGCGCGCCACCCCCGACAGCAGGCGGGCGACACCAAGCCCGATCACCATGCCCATGACGATGCGGATGTGCGGGAAGATGTCGTGGGCGGAAGCGATTTCGGTGGTCATGCTCGATCACAATGCAGCTGTTGGTTGGCCGCATAGTGCTGCCTTCCACCAAGGGCTGCAACGGATAATGCTCGCCCGGTGGAAGCGCCGCTTCAAAACAGAAAATACCGTTGCGCCATCGGCAGCACCGTCGCCGGCTCGCAGGTCAGCAACTCGCCGTCGGCGCGCACCTCGTAGGTTTCCGGATCGACCTCGACATGCGGCGTGGCGTCGTTGAGCACCATCGAATGCTTGCCGATGCCGCCGCGGGTGTTTTCGACGGCGACGAACTGCTTGTCGACACCGAGCCTGCCATGCAGTCCCGACTCGAGCGCTGCCTTGGAAACGAACGTCACCGACGAGTTGGTCCTGGCCTTGCCATAGGCGCCGAACATCGGCCGGTAATGCATCGGCTGCGGCGTCGGGATCGAGGCGTTGGGGTCGCCCATCGGGGCTGCGGCGATCATGCCGCCGATCAGCACCATGTCCGGCTTGACGCCGAAGAAGGCCGGGTTCCACAGCACCAGGTCGGCGCGTTTGCCAACCGCGATCGAGCCGATGTCTTTCGACAGCCCATGCGCGATGGCCGGGTTGATCGTGTATTTGGCGATGTAGCGGCGGACGCGGAAATTGTCGTTGTTGCCGGTCTCCTGCGGCAGCGAGCCGCGCTGGCGTTTCATCTTGTCGGCGGTCTGCCAGGTCCGGATCGCGACTTCGCCGACGCGGCCCATGGCCTGCGAATCCGACGAGATGATCGAGAAGGCGCCGATGTCGTGCAAAATGTCTTCCGCCGCGATGGTCTCCTTGCGGATGCGGCTTTCGGCAAAGGCGATGTCTTCGGGGATCGACGGCGACAGATGATGGCAGACCATCAGCATGTCGAGATGCTCGGCCAGCGTGTTGACCGTGTAGGGCCGCGTCGGATTGGTCGAGGACGGGATGACGTTGGGCAGGCCGCAGACCTTGATGATGTCGGGCGCGTGGCCGCCGCCGGCGCCCTCGGTGTGGAAGGCGTGGATGGTGCGGCCCTTGATGGCGGCGACCGTGTTCTCGACAAAGCCGGATTCGTTCAGTGTGTCGGTGTGGATCATCACCTGCACGTCGTAATCGTCGGCGACCGACAGGCAGCAATCGATGGCCGCCGGCGTCGTGCCCCAGTCCTCGTGCAGCTTCAGCGAGCAGGCGCCGCCCAGCACCATTTCCTCGAGCGCGGCGGGCAGCGAGGCATTGCCCTTGCCCGACAGGCCGATGTTCATCGGAAAGGCGTCGAAGGACTGGATCATGCGGGCCATGTGCCATGGCCCCGGCGTGCAGGTGGTGGCCAGCGTGCCGTGCGCCGGGCCCGTGCCGCCGCCGAGCATGGTGGTGATGCCTGACATCAGCGCTTCCTCGATCTGCTGCGGGCAGATGAAGTGGATATGCGCGTCGAAGCCGCCTGATGTCAGGATCTTGCCTTCGCCGGCGATGATCTCGGTGCCGGGGCCGATGATGATGGTGACGCCATCCTGCGTGTCCGGATTGCCGGCCTTGCCGATGGCCGCGATGCGCCCGTCGCGAAGCCCGACATCGGCCTTGAAGATGCCTGCACTGGCATCGATCACCAGCGCGTTGGTGATCACGGTATCGACGGCGCCTTGCGCCCTGGAAACCTGGCTCTGGCCCATGCCGTCGCGGATCACCTTGCCGCCGCCGAATTTCACCTCTTCGCCATGGATGGTGAGATCCTTCTCGACCTCGATGAACAGTTCGGTGTCGGCAAGCCGTACTCTGTCGCCGACCGTCGGGCCGTACATCTGCGCGTAGGCGGCGCGGGTAATTCTGGCCATCAGCGATTGCTCCCGAAATGCGGTTTGCCGAAATGCGGTTGGATTGAAGCGCGGCTGCACATTGCTGCCATCCTATGGTCACGCAATGACCTGCTGGGCGACACCTTCTGATCCCATTTGGCGGTTGAGGTTAGGGCGTCACCCCAGACCGACCGTTTGCCAATCGATGGAAAGGAAAATCCATGCGCAAAACGATAGTTCTTGCCGCCGCCGCCAGCCTGATGCTGGCGGGCGCCGCCAGTGCCCAGGAGCAACCCGCGCCACAGCCCGCTCCGGCGCCGGCAACGCCTGCTCCAGCCACGCCCCAGGCTCAGCCCGCGGTGCCGACGATCCAGAGCGTCAACATCGTCGACATCACCGAGTTGCCAAAGGACACCCAGACGCAGGTCAACCAGGTGATCGCCCAGCGCGGCGATGACGGCTTGAAGAAACTGCGCAGCTCGATCGACGCCACACCCAAGGTCAAGTCGGCGCTCGAGGCCAAGGGAATGACCTCGGCGCAGGTGGTCGCAGCCAGTATGGAACCCAATGGCGCACTGACCCTGATCACCAAGAAGGCGAGCTGACGCCACGGCATGGCGGGCCGGCATCCGGCCGGCCGGCCGCATCGGGAAAGGAACCTTCGCCGGGCGGGATTCGTTTTGTTCTTTTCGCGCTAACCCGCGCCCCGAAACGATTTCTCTCAGGAGCGAGCGATGGCGATCACTTCTTTCTCGACCAGAATGCAGGC
>NZ_RZRA01000179.1:0-7278 GCF_003998945.1 Mesorhizobium sp. M7A.F.Ca.CA.003.01.2.1
GGGATGGACTGGCAGCGGGCGTCGTGAAGATGGCGCCCTACAATGACGGCATACCGGCCGACACCAAGGCCAAGCTGAAGCAGCTCGAGGCCGACATCGGCAGCGGCAAGGTGCACCCCTATGGCGGCGAGTTGAAGGACCAGGCCGGCAACCTCAAGGTCGCTGCAGGCTCCGTCCTGGCCGATGACGATGTTCGCGGCATGAACTGGTTCGTCAAAGGCATGATCGGCAAGCTGAGCTGAACGCCATCAAAGAACCAGGGAGGCGCCGAGACCGACCTTCGGCGTCTCCCTGCCTGGTTCCCGTCCAACCTCGCTTCACGCCACGGCAGGACCCGCCATGCATCCGCGTCTAGAACTGCGCAACATCCGCAAACGCTATCCCGGCGTCGTCGCCAATGACGAGGTCTCGCTGTCTATCCAGCCCGGCGAAATCCACGCCGTGCTGGGCGAAAACGGCGCCGGCAAATCGACCCTGATGAAGATCATCTATGGCGCGGCGCAGGCCGATTCCGGCGAGATCTTCTGCGACGGCAATCCGATCGCGGCGCACAACCCGGCGACGTCGCGCGCGCTCGGCATCGAGATGGTCTACCAGCACTTCGCGCTGTTCGAATCCGTTTCAGTGGTCGAGAACATTGCGCTCTCGGCAAGCAGCGCCTTCGATCTGCCCTCGCTTGCCGCCAAGATCCGCGAGCTTTCGCTTCGCTACGGTATGCCGATCGATCCGCATCGCCAGGTGCATGACCTCTCTGTCGGCGAGCGGCAGCGCGTCGAGATCGTGCGCTGCCTGCTGCAGGCGCCCAAGCTTCTGATCCTCGACGAGCCGACTTCCGTGCTGACGCCACAGGCGGTGGTCAAGCTGTTCGAGACGCTTCGACAACTCGCCGCTGAAGGCTGCAGCATCGTCTACATCAGCCACAAGCTCGACGAGGTGCAGGAGCTCTGTGACACCGCAACCGTGCTGCGCAACGGCAAGGTCACCGGCACCGCTCGGCCGAAAGAGACGACCTCGCTCGAGCTCGCCCGCATGATGGTCGGCTCGAAGCTGCCGGAAATGCATGTCAGCCCGCCGACCCCGAGCGAGAAGCCAGTGCTCGAGGTCAACAACCTTTCGGTCAAGGCAAGAGACCATTTCGGCGTGGATCTGAAGGACGTCTCCTTCAACGTTCATGGCGGGGAAATCGTCGGCCTGGCGGGAGTGTCCGGAAACGGCCAGGCGGAGCTTATCGCCTTGCTCAGCGGCGAACGCACGCATCACAACAACGACGCGATCAGGATTTGCGGTACCGCTGCCGCTCGCCTTCGTGCCGACGAGCGCCGTAAGCTCGGTCTCGCCTTCGTTCCCGAGGAACGGCTGGGCCGTGGCGCGGTACCGTCGCATACGCTGTGGGAGAACGCGGTTCTGACCGCCCATCGCTTCGGCACCGTCCGCAACGGCCTGGTCGACCGGCGCAAAGCCAGCGCCTTCGCAGCTGGCATCATCGACAGGTTCAAGGTCAAGGCCAACGGTCCGGCTTCGACGGCGCAAAGCCTGTCGGGCGGCAATCTGCAGAAATTCATCGTCGGCCGTGAGATCGCGCTCGAGCCGAAGCTTCTGCTTGTCTCCCAGCCGACCTGGGGCGTCGATGTCGGCGCCAGCGCCTTCATCCGCCAGACCATCGTCGACCTCAGCCGCGCCGGCGCGGCGGTGCTCGTCGTCTCCGAAGAACTCGACGAGCTGTTCGAGATTTGTGACCGGCTTCTGGTGATCTGCCAGGGGCGCGTGTCACCGCCGCTGGTACGCAAGACGACCGACCGCGAAGAGGTCGGGCTGCTGATGACCGGTCGAACGATGAGCACGGATCAAATGGCAATTGGGAGTGGCGACGTTGCGCTTCAGGATTGAACAAAGGCCGGAGCCTTCGGCAACAATGCGCGTCGCGGCGCCGGTGCTGGCGTCGGTTTTGACGCTGGTCGTCGGCTCGACCTTTTTTGCCTCGCTCGGACACGATCCGCTGCCGACGCTCTACGCCTTCTTTGTCGAGCCGTTGAATTCCCTCAACGGTTTGTCGGAATGGCTGCTCAAGGCTTCGCCGCTGATCCTCATTGCGTGTGGGCTGGCTATCGGCTTCCGCGCCAATGTCTGGAACATCGGCGCCGAGGGCCAGTTCACCATGGGCGCGATTGCGGCGAGCGGCGTCGGTCTTTTCTGGCCGAACCCGGACAGCGTGCTGCTGTTGCCGTTGATGTTCGTTGCCGGCATGGGCGCCGGCATGGCATGGGCGGCGATCCCTGCCTTCCTGCGCGCCCGCATGAACACCAACGAGATCCTGGTCACGCTGATGATGACCTACATCGCGACGCTGTTCCTGTCCTATCTCGTGCATGGACCGTGGCGCGATCCGGCCGGTTTCAACTACCCGCAGACGGCACTTCTGCCGACAGCCGCCCTGTTCGAATCCTTCGACCCGGCCTATCGGCTCAACCCTTCGATCTTCATCACCGTCGTCGCCGTGTTCGTGATGTGGCTGTTCACTGACCGCAGCTTCCTTGGCTACAAGATGTCGGTGAGCGGAGCGGCACCGCTTGCCGCCCGCTATGCCGGCTTTCGCGAATCTGCCGCCGTCTGGATCGGGCTGATGGCGGGTGGTGCGGCCGCCGGCATCGCCGGCATGGCGGAAGCCGCCGGGCCGCTCGGCCAGCTCTCGCCGCAGATTTCGCCCGGCTACGGTTTCGCGGCCATCATCGTCGCCTTCATCGGCCGGCTGAACGCCTTCGGCATCGTGCTTGGCGGGCTGTTGATGTCGCTGCTTTTCCTCGGCGGCGAAGGCGTGCAGATGACGCTGGGCCTGCCCTCGGCGCTGACGCGCATCTTCCAGGGCATTCTTCTGTTCTTCCTGCTCGCCGCCGACTTCTTCATTTTTTATCGCATCCGCCTGATACGGCCGGCCCGAGACACGCACGCGCTGGAGACAGCCTGATGGACTTGATCATCGCCATCTTCACCGGCACCGTCATCGCCGCCACGCCGCTGATATTCGCGGCACTCGGCGAACTGGTGGTCGAGAAGTCCGGCGTGCTTAACCTTGGCATCGAAGGCATGATGCTGATGGGCGCGGCATTGGCTTTCTGGGCCGTAACCGCAGGCTATCCAATGCCGGTTGCGATCCTGGCCGGCGCCCTGGCAGGTGCCGCCGCCTCGCTGCTGTTCGGCGTTCTGGCACTGACCTTCCTCACCAATCAATATGCGGCCGGACTGGCGCTGGCCATCTTCGGTTCCGGCGTGTCGGCCTTCCTTGGCCGCGGCTTCGGCAGCGAGCCTATCGAGGCGCTGCACGGCATCAACGTCCCTGTTCTGTCCGATCTGCCGCTGATCGGTCCGTTGCTCTTCCGCTTCGATCCGATGGTCTACCTAGCTCTGGTGATGTTCGCTGCCATCAGCTGGTTTCTCTACCGCACGAAGGCCGGGCTGATCTTGCGAACGATCGGCGAGTCACCGCAGACATCGCATGCGATCGGCTATCCCGTGATCAGGATCCGCTACATGGCCGTGTTGTTTGGCGGGGCGATGGCTGGCCTGGCGGGCGCCTATCTGTCCGTCGCCTACACACCGCTCTGGGTCGAGAACATGACTGCCGGCAAAGGCTGGATCGCACTGGCGCTGGTGGTTTTCGCCACATGGCGCCCGCTGCGCATCCTGCTTGGCGCCTGGCTGTTCGGCGGCATGACGATCCTCCAGCTGCAGGGACAGGCGCTCGGACTGGAAGTGCCGTCCGAACTGCTCTCGGCCCTGCCCTATCTCGCGACAATCATCGTTCTGGTGCTGATCTCGCGAAACCGGCAAATGCTGGCGCTGCACTTCCCGGCTTCGCTAGCAAAGCCTTTCCGTCCGGCGGGTTGAGCAGCAGGGTCTATTCCCTGTTGTAGGGAATGCCGAGCGCCACGGGCTGATGGGTGCGCGACCGCAAGCCCGCAAGCAGCACAAGTGACGCCACATAGGGCAAGACGAGGAACAGCTGGTGGGGGACAGGAATCCCCACCACTTGCGCATGGATGCCCAACGCCTCCAGAAACGCGAAGATGAAGATCGCTCCAACGATCCGGAACGGCATCCAGTTGCCGGCGATGATCGCGACCACGACCAGCCAGCCGCGGCCGGCAATGAGATCGGGAACGAACTTGTCCGAATAGCCAAGCATCAGGAAGGCGCCGCCGAAGCCGGACATCATGCTGCCGAACATGATCGCGAGGCACTGCCTGAGGCCGACGTGCAGGCCCTTGACGTCAAGCGCCTTCGGATTTTCGCCGACACAGCGCACCTCAAGGCCGTATTTCGTTCGGTAGAGAAAGAACCAGACGAGGATGGGCACCAGGAAGCTGACATAGGTCAGCAGGCGTTGGGAAAACAGCACCGGTCCCAGGATTGGAATATCCGACAGATAGGGGATCGGAACCTGGTCGAAGCCGATGAAGGTCGGCGCCTCGCGACCGCCAATATAGGCCTGGAACCAGAACAGCGTCACGCCCGATGCCAGGAGATTAAGGGCAAGGCCGGCTACGAATTGCTCGGCCTTCAAAACAATCGTGACGAACGACATGATCAGGCTGCTCGCGGCGCAGGCCAGGATGGCTATCGCCAGAGCCAGCCAAGGCGATCCGGTTGTCGAGGCAACCATGTAGGCGACAATGGCGCCAATCAGCATGGTGCCTTCGACAGCGATGTTCCAGATGCCCGCGCGCTGCGTGACAAGTTCGCCCATTGCCGAAAAAAGCAATGGCGTGGCAATGCGGACCATCGCCGCCAGGAGGCTTATCAGAAGCGGGCCCTGCAGCAGCTCAAGCATGGACTTCCCTCCTCACGATCTGAAGGCGCGTTGCGACGGCGGCACTGAGAAAGAACAAAAGCACCAGCCCTTCCATCGCCGACACCAGGCCTGCCGGCGTGCCACTCTTCAGCCGCATGTAGATCGTGCCGCTTTCCAGCGCGCCGAAGAACAGGGCGGCGATCATCACGCCGCTCGGGCGCAGTCCTCCCACCATGGCAACGACGATCCCCGAACTGCCGATGCCAAGCAGCGTCTCGGCACGCAGCCGGTGCGAGACACCGAAAAGCTCGCCGGCGCCAGCCAGTCCCGCCAGGGCCCCCGACATCAGCATGACGGTCAGCAGAAGCCGGCGCACATTGGTGCCGCGAAACGTCAGCGCGGTCGGGTTTGAGCCGAACGCGCGGATTTCGTAGCCCAGCGACGTCTTGTCGAGCAGCACCGCTGCGAATGCCGAGGCGGCGAGAGCGAACAGGAAGCCGACATGCAGCTTTCCCGCCCCAACAGCCAAGAGGATCGGCCACTCCAGACTTGGATCGATGGGCGGCGACTGGTGATAGGATACGGTCACGCCTGTCGCCATCCAGGGGCCGCCATCGAGAAGGTAGGCGAGCAGGTACATGACGACGTAATTCAGCATCACCGTCGAAATGATCTCGCTGGTGCCGAACCTGGTTTTCAGTGCGCCGGCCAACAGGCCGAGCACGCCGCCGCCCGCCATTCCGGCCAGCGCGAGTGTGCAGACGGCCAGCCAGCCTGGCAATGGCGCTATCCAGAAACTCACCCAATAGGCGGCCATCGCGCCGGCGAACACCTGCCCCTCCTGGCCGATGTTCCAGATCTTGGCCCTGAATGCGAACACCGTGCCCAGCCCGACAAGCAACAGCGGGGTCGCCTTCGCCAGCGAACCGAGCAATGCGCCTTGGCTGCCGAATGCGCCGACGATCAGGGCCGTGAAGGCCCTTGCAGGATCGCCGCCGGAAAGCCTCAGCAAAACAGCGGAAGCCAGGAGAGCACCTGATATCGCCGCCGAATAGCAGACGACGTTCCATCCCAGGCTGCTGCCCGAGCGTCGTTGAAATGAAATCATTGAATTCCCTGCGTAAGCTGGCTGGCATCGCCTGCCATCATCATTCCAAGTTCGAGGAGGCTGGTCTCCTCGGGTCGCACGATGCCCATGATCCGGCCCTTGAACATGACCGCTATGCGATCGCAAAGGCGCAGCAGGTCTTCGAGTTCCTCTGAGGCCAGGAGGATCGCAAAGCCCGCGGCCCGCTTTTCCAGGATTTTCTCGTAGACGAATTCGGAGGCCGCAACGTCGAGCCCTCGCGTCGGCTGGTTGGCCAGCAACAGCCGCCGCGCATGCTGGAACTCGCGGGCAAGAATGACACGCTGCGCGTTGCCCCCCGACAGTCGCTCCACCGGGAGGTCCGCCGAGGCGGTCGCGACCTTGTATTCGTCGATCTTGCGCCTCGCCAACTCAGCCAGTTTGCGGCGATCGAGGAACGGACCACGACAATATTCCGGCGATCGCTGCCAGCCGAGGACAAGGTTTTCGGCGGTTCCGAACTCCGGGATCAACCCTTCGAGGAAACGATCGTCCGGAATGAAACCCACGCCGCTGTCGAGAATCTGGCGAGACGTCGGCGCGGTGACCGGGCTTCCTTCCAGCGAGAAACCGCCCGATTGAAGCGCGCGGACTCCCATCAGTACCTCGAACAGTTCCTTCTGGCCGTTGCCGGCAACGCCAGCCAGCCCGAGAACCTCGTTGGCGGCGACGGTAAACGTCACGTCCTTGAGGACATCCTCGCCCCATTCGCCAACCGCCGACACCTTTTCGACCGAGAGGATTTCTCCCGCCGGCGTGACGGAATTGTCCCTGACGTTTTTCGTCACCTTGTGCCCGACCATGAGGGCGGTAATCGCCTCGGCTGTCGTATTGGCGGTGTCCACCGTAGCGACGACCTTGCCTTTGCGCAGGATGGTGACCCTGTCGGATTGCATCACCTCGCGCAGCTTGTGACTGATCAGGACAATCGACAATCCACGCTTGCGCATCCCATCAAGGATGACGAAGAGCTGGTCGGATTGCTGCGGCGTCAGGACCGCCGTCGGTTCGTCCAGGATCAGCAGCTCGGCACCGAAATAGAGTGCTTTGAGGATTTCCACCCATTGCTGTTCACCGACCGACAATTGCCAGATTTCGCGATCGAGGTCGATGTCGATGCCGCAGTCCCTGCAGAGGCCGAGAACCCTGCGGCGGGCATCGGCCTTCCTCAGCAGCAACCCGACATCGGCACTGCCGACGATGATGTTTTCGAGCACGGTGAAGTTCGACACCAGCACGAAATGCTGGTGAACCATGCCGATGCCTAACCGCAAGGCATCGGCGGGAGAGCTCAATTCCACCACCTCGCCCTTTAAGCGTATCTCGCCGCTATCGGCTTTGTAGTAGCCGTAGAGGCAGGACGACA
>NZ_RZRA01000017.1:0-18329 GCF_003998945.1 Mesorhizobium sp. M7A.F.Ca.CA.003.01.2.1
CTTCCAACAGTTGCCGCAGTTCCCCTGGCTCGAATGCCATCATCGGTGGGGAGGCGGGTTCATCCTCCAGCAGCTGCCGCGGCTCTTCCTCGTGCGGCAAGCGCCTCCTTAGCCGGTCTTGCAGCGCCTGCCGATCGGCAACGAGGTTGTCGAGGGGCAGCGGCTCGTGGTCTGGCCGCTGCCCTTTCACCAATCGTTCAACCAGCGCCCACGTGCCCTCCAGGACAAATACGCCGCAATCATAATGGTTCGTCTGTCTGGCCATGGGGGCTGGCGCCAAGGTGGCATTCAGCAGTCCTGCGAGCTGTTTTGCAGGCACGTCGTTATATCCCTCTCGCTGGAGGGAGTCGTAGTGATAGGCGAACCGCCTTTCCGGGTCGCGGCGATCAACGAGCAGCAGCGACCAATGGGTGCCGGGGCTAGTAGCCGTGCCATTATTCACTGGCAAGAACAGGAAGTCGGCTGTGGCGTTGTTTTGATTATAGATGGACTGCAATATGCCTCGAGCGTCTTGCGGCGACGTGTGTCGCAGTAGATGGGATACGGAAGGATCCACCAGCCGAGTCCGGGCAGCGAGCGCCGGATTGATCCCCTGCAGTTGCCCCTCCAGCAAATTGTAATCTCTCTGGATATGGGCGTCGCTCAGCCATTCGGCGGCGCCGAGCACCCGCCCCGTTGCAACGTTGGACGGGGCTGTCGGATCGAGCGCCCCGATCTGAGCCCCAGAGGAACTGGTAGTCAGTGTGGTCACATCAACCAGTGGAAGGCCGCGGTAGGTGCCTGGCAGCCTAGCGGTTGCTGGCGAGGCGGGTTGGGGAGCTCTTGCCGGTGCCGCTGGCCCAGCTTCAGCAGCGGCCCCAACGCGCCTGGTGACTGCGTCTGCCGGATGAGCAGAAAGGACAGTTTCGCGCCCGAGCACAATGCGCGGCAGGATATCCCGGAGGTGAGCCAATGCAGAACTGATACTTAGCCTATTACCATAGGAGACAGCCTTGAAGCTCTCAACATCTTTATCCAGCGATTTGTCGTGAATCCGAGCCGCAATCCCAAGCTTGTTATTTTGACGCAGGTACTGACTAAAATGTCTAAGAAAATTTGTATAGCCGCCCACGGTATCTGGATTCCGTCCGGTCGCAGGCGCTGCCAGGTACTCCTTGGTCGAAGCGGCTCTGTAATTTCTAATGAGCTCGGCATCGTCAGGATAGGGGATCACGACAGGGCGAGCCATAATCGGGGCTCCGCCTGTCGACTTCTTGAGGTAACGCAGTGCGCCAGCCACGGTGGAGGAACCACCCGTACTCTCGTACTCCTTGAGATCCTGATCCAGCGACGAATGGTAAAGCCGAGCAGCAAACCCTGGCTTGTTGTTTTGAAGGAGCCACCGACTAAAGCCGAAAAGAGAATTTACATTGTAAGTGACCGTGTTCGCTTTGGCCTTACCCGCGTGGAATGCTGCCCTCAGCCCTTCGATAGCGGTCGCATCGTTGGAATAGACAGGACGCTTGTCGGCACCGTCGGGGACTACAATTGGACGATCCGGCTGCACTGTCGAGGGCATCGACCCACCACCTCCGGGATGCGGTGCTGGGGTGGATTCGTGCTCATCCCTCTGCCTGACGAGCTGCGCCTCACATTCCGGTGTAGCCACCTCATGAGGATCCTGCATCGGTTCGATCCCCTCCATCTCCTGCTGCAACCAAGCCAAAGCTTGGCGAGCGGCCTGCGCGGCTTCATCAACCGCGGAGGATGTCTCCACACCTCTGGCGGACGCCGGCAGAGCCTGCTCCGCCCGCCGTCGAAAGAGCTCTGGCGAGGCGGATTTCTCCGCCCACAATCTGGGCTGCGTAGCGAGTCCCCGTCCAGATTTATGTGGCACCGCCTCGCTTGGCAGCGGGCTGCTCCTGTCCCGTGCAGCTACCAGCTCCTCCGGGGCGCCCTGGTCGCCGTGGCGCCAGTTCAAGTGAGGGACGGCCTCTCCAAAGTCGGGCGCTTGGTGTTGGTGCGCGGTTGGGGCGAGAGACAATGGTAGATCGGTGCCCTCCTTATAACCTACCGGCAGGAGCTCCTCTGGCCAATCGAATCCCTGCTGTGGTGCGGTATGCTGAGCAGCGTCGCCACGGGGACGAGCCTCCATGCTGACCGCGTTTTCCAGATGATTCCCGAGTATAACGCGCGGCGGGTTCTTGCGGAGATAAACCAGCGCAGATTCGATCGGAGCTCCACCATTAGAGGAGGCGGCCTTGTAGCTCTCAACATCTTTATCCAGCGATTTATCGTAAATGCGACCCGCAATTCCGAGCTTGTCATTTTGACGTAGGTAATGACTGAAATGGTTAAGAGCAGTTGCGTAGCCGCTCGCGGATCTGAAATGTCTGGTGAGCGCGGCGTCGTCAGGATGGGGGTTCAGGACAGCGCGACCCACAATCGGGCCGGCTCCGCCCATCGACTTCATCAATTGACGCAGTGCGCCAGCCACGGTGGAGGAACCACCCCTACTCTCGTACTCCTCGAGATCCTGGCTCAGCGACGGATGGTAAAGCCGAGCAGCAAGCCCTGGCTTGTTGTTTTGAAAGAGCCAACGACTAAAGCCGAAAAGAGAATTTGTGCTGCGAGTGACCGTGTCCGGCCTGGCTTTACCCGCAAGGAGTGCTGACTTCAGCCCTTCGATGGCGGTGGCATCGTTGGAATAAACAGGACGCTTGTCGGCACCGTCGGGGACCACAATTGGACGATCCGGCTGCACTGTCGAGGGCATCGACCCGTCGAGATGCGGTGCTGGGGTGTATTCGTGCTCGTCCCCCTGCATCACAAGTTGCGCCTCCCGTTCCGATGTACCCACCTGATCGGTGGGGAGTTGCATCATCACGCGAGCGCCTGAGTTGCCAACCTCACCTGGTTGCCGCTCAGTGACAGCATGCTGCAGATTGCTTTGGATCCTCTGCCTCTTCGTTGGTCTCAACTCACCTTTACCATGCGAGCCATTGACGAGGACCTCCTCGCCTAGCGCACCCATCAACTCGTCCGCCGCCTGCAGTTCGCCCAAGTGCTGCTCAAAACCGGCTTGGCCGGCCTGTCCGCTTGCTCGTGCGGTACGGCGTGCTGCACCTGCAGCCAAGCTGCCACGATGAATGTCTAGTTTGTACGGGTGCACGCTATCCTCACTTCCACAGATCACATGAGCAACCTACTCAGGCAAGCTTTCGAGAGGCTGACGAGGTCCGCCGCCGCGGAAGGCGAAGGCTGGTTTTCTGCTCAGCGGTTGACGGCCTCGCGTGTTGCGGCCGCGCCGGGTATCACGCCAATCAATCTGAATAGTCGATGCGTCAAACGAACCAGGATGGGATTTTCGTAGCGGGGCTGCTCTACTCACTCTTGTCCTGAGGGCAGAATTCAACCATATCGCCGAGCAACTGGATGCCGATTGGATACCCGATCCGGAAAGCTTCAGCTCATATGTGACGCGAGGATGAGAATCGTGGCAGCTCCAGACCGACGGGCTGCCACCCACAGCGGCGATGACCGACGAGGGTCTTCTATTGCCAAGGCAATCGTCCGTTCGGGGACCTATGTGTTCCAATGCTCGTCGAGCGGATCGGTGGGCCGCACCGCCGTAGCGTTACGGCGAGCGGAAGCGGCGTTGGGTGCGGCTTTTCCCCTGAACGCTTCACACCAGGCTGATAGGGGATCTTGCAATCGCACACACGCGGTCTGCAGGCGTGCCTATCAAGCAGTTTGCTCAGACCAACGTCGCGGCGAGCCGATCCTCAATACGCAGCGCAAGTCCTAGACTCCACGATCGTCCTTCGGTGCAGATTTGCTCGCGCCTCGCCCTGATTACAGCTGATAAGGCGAGCTAACAATTGCAAGAGCCACAAGCTATTCCAGCTCGATCGGTTTGGTGTTCCAGTCGGGCGGGGTCTGACCGAGAATGTTGCGAACGAAGAAGTCTAGGAGTTTGCGCTCGGTGTAGGTGCCTAGAGTATGGTGATTGGCACCAGGAACGTAGACCATGTCAAAATCTTTTCCTGCCTTGATGAGTCGATCGGCAAGCTGGAACGAGCAAAACGGATCGACATTATCATCCATTTCGCCGACCGCGATCATCAGCTTGCCCTGCAGCCTGTGAGCATTGTCAACGGCGGAGGATTGCGAATATTCAATGCCGACCGGCCACCCCATCCAAAGTTCGTTCCACCAGGTCTTGTCTATCCTGTTGTCGAAGCAGCCGTTTTTGGCGACGGCGACCTTGTAGAAATCGGGGTGAAAGAGCAGCGCGCTGACTGCACTCTGGCCGCCGGCGGATGCGCCAAAAATGCCGACGTTGGATATGTCGTACCATGGATATTGCGCGGCCGCCGCCTTGTGCCACAGAATGCGATCGGGAAATCCTGCGTCCTTCAGATTCTTCCAAGCAACATCATGGAAGGCGCGGGAGCGGTTGTTGGTGCCCATGCCGTCGATCTGAGCAACGACGAAGCCCAGCTGCGTGAGCGGCTCTGTCCACCGCGAGAAGGATTTTGGGACGAAGGAGCCGTGGGGTCCAGCATAGATATTCTCCACAACCGGGTATTTCTTCGTCGGGTCGAAGTTGGCTGGCAGGTGGAGCACGCCCCAGATGTCAGTTTTGCCGTCGCGCCCCTTGGAATGGAAACTGAGCGGCGGCTGCCAGCCTGCGGCGACGAGCTCAGAAATGTCGGCCGTCTCGATCTGCTGGAGCTTGGCATTGTCGCTGGCGCGGTAGAGTGCCATGCGCGGGGGCAGATCGATGCGTGACCAGAGATCGACATAATAGCGCCTGTCAGGCGAGAACTCGATATGGTGGTTGGCCGGTTCGGGCGTCAGTGCAGTCAGTCCCTTGCCGTCAAAGCCGATGCGGTAAGCATGGACCCAATAGGGGTCCTCCTGCGAGTTCATCCCGCTCGCCTCGAACCAGATCTGACGCTTGACCGGATCGACATGGTTGACCCTCCGGACGACCCACTCACCTCGCGTGATCTGGTTTTCGAGCGCGCCTGTCCGGCCGTTGAAAAGATACAAATGCTCATACCCGTCGCGCTCTGATGCCCAGATGATCTCCTTCCCGTCATCGACATCGTAACGGAAGATTTTTCCGGCATCCTCCTGGCCATGCCCCAGCGGCAAATAATCAACGAATGTCTCGCTGGTCTCATCGATCAGGGAGCGCCCGCGGCCCGAGGCGGCGTCTACCTCGACCAGGCGATAAAGCTGATGCCCGCGCTGGTTATATTCGAAAGTGAAGCCGCGGCTGTCCGCCCACCACCGGAGAGGGGAAAGTTCGAAGACGTTCGAGAAGAGGGCACCGTCAATCACGATCTGGCGCCGGCCGGCAATGTCGAACAGGACTGGCTGGGGCAGCGGAAGGACATCGCCCGGCCTGGGATAGAATTTTGTTGAATATTCCCGCTCCAACTGGTCCGTCGAAGAATTGAGGTAGCGGACCTCTCGCCTATAGCCGGGGCGAACAAGGTAAGCGGCGAGGTGGCGCGAGTCCGGCGACCAGCTCAGCGTCGAAAAGACGTAGCAATTGCCTTCGGCTCCGTCCCGGCTCAGAGGAACATCCTGCAATCCGTCCTCGCTGCGCAGGAAAACGTTGCAGTTCTTGATATAGGCGATCCATTTGCCGTCGGGCGACGCGTTGCTCTTGTCGGGGTTGTTCTCCGCTGGCGGCGTGTAGCGGTGGCTGAGCTCCCTACGGTCCCCTTTCCTTGCATCGAATGTGGTGCTGGTACAGTCATAGCTTGCAAGGTCGCAGCTCCACCGGGTGTCTTCAATCTGGAAGTCGAGCCTGCGACCATCCTCACTCAGTTCGAAACGGTCGAACGGAAGATTGCCGGCTTGATAGCTCTCATGGCTCACCTTGTTTAGCGCTGCCGCCAGACGCGCCTGATCGAAAGCGGGCCGCTTGAAACCCGTGGCAGCATCGACCTGCATGAACTGCTGCTCGCCGTGGCTAGTCCGGCGGTAGACGAAGGCTTCACCCCCGGTCAGCCAGAAAGGCATTTTGGGGACATTGACAGTGAGCCCGCCATATCGATCGTTGATCGTAAGTGCGCGCTTGAAATCGGCCGGCGCTAGCGTCGGGTGTAAACTTTTCGAACCCTTGGCCAGCGTCTGAGTTGCCGATCGCCATGCGGCGCGCGTCAAAGCGCCGATCCTGGACATACCTGTTCACTTCTTTCGGTTTTCGGAATGCTAATTTTGAAGTTGGGTTCTCGTCGCCGGTCTGCAGCAGCGCCGAAGCGTCGCCTTGGAGGAGAGCCAGCACGCGGGTGCAGCCAGGCACGCGCAACAGGGGCGCTCCTTGGACATCCAGGCACTGGTTCGGGTGCCGATTGAAGAGTTGGCGTCCGCCGCCGAAACAACCAGGAAAGAGCGTCCATGCAGCCCTGACGCGACTATTTCCCCGCGAGTATGGCCGCTTGCTTTTCTGCATCATCTGAAAGGTCCTGCTCTAGTCGGGCCGGATGTCACCCCGGCAGAAATCATTGTGCTATTTCGACAATCTCCGAGCGATTGCCGCCGGCCCATGACGAGGTTTACCGATAGGGCGCAATATGCGTGCCAAAGGAAAAGCGGTTTAAATACACGGCAATCCGCCTATGTCGCATCCCCAACATCGTCGCACACCGGACAATGCCGGACGAAATTGTCCCGGGGCGTCAAATTGGTTTGATGGTGACCCAAGGAGTTCTGGCTTTATCTGAGGCGTTCGGCCTTTTTCGAAAGCCGGACTCTTCGCGCGTTTCCGACGGCCCGAAGCGCCTGATCAAAGCTGACGGCATTCCCGGGTCTTGGCCTTGCCACAGCAGCACCTGCTGCATCAATTCCGACGGACGCTGTAGAACACCTGCAACACACGGCCCGCAGCAATTTCTCCGGCGCAACGCTGGGGCGACCGCCTTTGGCACTGCAGGCGTACATGCCGGAAAGGATGCCGTCTAGCCGCACCAGCGCTCCATTGATCATCAGCCGGTGCGGGCACCAGGATGACCGGCTGGAACGAAATCTTCCAACCGCTTCATCGTGAACAGCTGCTCCATGAACACATCGCTCCCGTCAATCGAGCCGTCTCGCCAGGGGGATCAATAGTCTGTCTTTGGCGTAGGTATTTCAGCAGCCTGCTGTTAGCGTGCGGACGACGCCGACATCAACCGGCGGACAAATGCGACGAGGGCAACAAGCGCGCCTGACGCAACGCCGCCAGATCAGCCGAGCCCGTGCAGAAGCAGGCGACGGCCAACTGGCGGATGACGATCTCGAAATGCGCGACAACGGCCCCGGTGGACACTGTCGCCGCGCCCAGCACGCTGGCCGCCTGCCCGGCGATGTCCGCGCCCAGGCGGATGGCCTTGGCCACGTCGACGCCATCGCGGATCCCGCCCGACGCGATCAGCTTCACCGTTGGCAGCGCCCGACGCACCGCCTGCACGCTGGTCAGGGTGGAATCCCCCAATCGGCGAATGACATCGCCACTGCACGGTCGGCGGCATTGCGGGCGCGCTCGCCCTCCACTGCGGCCCAACTGGTGCCGCCGGCGCCGGCGACATCGATTACCGCCACGCCCGCCTCGACGAGCGCACAGGCACCGAGGCGGACAGGCCCGCCCCCACTTCCTTGGCCACCATCGGCACGCCCACGATGCGCGCGGCGCCAGCGATCAGCGCCAGGACGCCGCGCCAGTTCGCGGTCGCCCTCCGGCTGTACCGCTTCCTGCAGCGGATTGAGATGGACGATGAGCCCATCGGCCTCCAGCGCGTCCACCGCGCGACGCGCCAGGTCCAGGCCGTCGGCCTCCCGCAGTTGCGCGGCGCCGATATTGGCCAGCAAGGGAATGTCTGGCGCCAGGCGGCGCAGCGCGCGCGTTAGCCCCTGGGAGTTGCGGGATTGCAGGCTCACACGCTGCGAACCGCACATGGCGATCCCCAAGGCTTGCGCTGCCTCGCTCAAATGCCGGTTGATGGCCTCGGCCCGTGGCATGCCGCCGGCCATAGAGCTGATCAGCAGCGGCGCGCGCATAGCCTTGCCCAGCAGCGAGGCGCGCAGGTCGATCTGCGTCAGGTCCAACTCGGGCAGTGCGCAGTGTTCGAGATGGATGTACTCCCAGCCAGCGGCCACCGTGGCCGGCGCCGTTCGCCGATCCAGCACGATGTCCAGATGTTCGTCCTTCCCCGGCTCAGGGCGGTGTCGCTCATGCTCGCTCCATCCGTAGCAGCGGGCGACGGCGTTGCGTCGGATCGAACCGACGGCAGCGCGCCCAAGCCGCCGCCTCCGGCGCGTCCAGGCCGACGCACGCTGGCCTCCCCCTGCAGCGTCGCTGCGATAGCGGCTGGTCGAAGTCTGGTAGTACTGCGCGCGGATCGCCGCCATCGCCTCGATCAACGGTCCCCACGGCGCGGGAAAGCATTCTTCCGCCATCACCCGGTGCAGCATGCGCGTATGGCCGGCCAACTCGTCGTTGAGGAACTCAACCACAGGCATAGCCGGATAGCGCTGCAGAAGCAGGATCGCCGCGTTATCGCCGGCCGACCTGTCCTTGTCGCGTCCATGCAGATCGTTCTGCAGGCGCCCTATCACTGAGATGAGCCGCAGGACCTGGCGAAACGCTGGACGCGCGCGCAAGGTCGCCATGTCCAGCCCCCACAGCAGCGACAGGCAACAGAACACGGTCCCGTAAGCGATCGAATCGATGCCGTTGTGCAGGTACTCGGCGTAAGACCAGCGTCGCGCCCCTGCCGCCTGCGCGTGTCCGGCGCGCAGCGCCGCGCAGTAGCACCGGGTATAGTCGAGAAGCCGAGCATAGTCGTGACGATCGTAAGCGAGCGCAGCCAGCGAAGCGCGCAGCTGAGCGCAGCCCTCGAATCCGGAGAGCACGCACGGTACGCCGTGCCCCAGCGCCTGCTCCAGGGCGGCGAGCTGCTCCGGCGCGATCAGGCCAACGTCGTTGCAATCGTCTAGCCAGAACAGCAGCGCCAGTTCGCGATAGAACGCCACGATCAGCGTTTCGTCCTGCGGATCGCGGCCGGTGCGGGCGCTGGTGTCGCGCAGGCTCGGGTGAATGCGTTGCAGGATATACTGGCCGCCCCTTACCGCTTCCTCAGCATGCTCATCCGCGAAACCGGTCAGGGCACGCCCCCACTCAAGCACCTGCTGCAGCGCGCGTTCGGTCTGGATCATGGCGCCGCCCCTGCTCCCTCGGCTACGACGCGCCGCCCACAACGAAGCGCCAGCCACAACCCGGCGAGACCGCATCTCCGCGCCATAACGGCGATCGCGAAGTTATCGATCCGATTGCCAGTTGCTGATGCAAGCTCTTGTGAACGGCCGTTAGGACCGGCCCGCAGCCTCGCCGGCAGTATCGAGCAATCCGCTTGCGCCGGCTCGCCATAGCAGGCGAGGACGGCAAGGTCGCCGGCGGCAAACGCACGCGAGCACATTGCAAGCGACATCCGCGAACGCGGCGCCGACTGGTCAGCCTCCGCCTCGGTGCCCGCATATGTCCGCGAGTCGAGCAGCGCCTTCGCCACGAAATGAGCAGAACGCCTTACGAGCATCGACCGCCGGCTGCTGCGCATGCGCGATGATGAGGCATGGTCTCGCAGCGGACCCGTTCCGACAGATGCTGCACCAGGGACGAGGCGACCTTATCCAACAAGGCACCACTTGCGCTGTTTGTGGAGACGAGCGTCGGCTGCATCCATGCGGCTGCTTGAGTGGTGAAGACTCTGAACGACGGTTCCTACGGCGCTGCCGGCGCAATCGGCTGCTTGGGGGACGCGTGACGCAGTCAAAGCTCCCCTTGCCAAGCACGGAGCAGGCGAGTGAGAGAGCAGATGAATAGGCGTGTCGCCAATATTTTTGCATTGCTCTAATCGATTATAGTTGTGAGGAGCAATTTGAGACCATTTACTTGCGGCTCAAGTCACCCATAAAAGAAGGCAAGCACCGATTCGGTAGCTTATCCCCTGTCTTTCGCGTACTCGCGGCCGTGGCGCCGGGTGAACGATTGAAGACCGCCGGTCTCACTCGCAGGTGGGCGCCAGGGCGTGGGGCGGTTGGCAAGCCACAGGAGTAGGACAATGTCGAAGGATTCGGGTAAGGGCGATAATCACGGCGGCGGACCGGGCAAGATCGAGATCACGGTGGTGGTGAACGGCCAGCCCACGCAGGTCGAAGCCAATCCCAACCAGCCGCTTCACGTCATTCGTACCAAAGCCCTTGAGAACACGCAGAATGTCGCCCAACCAGCCGAGAATTGGGAATTCAAGGATGAGGCCGGCAACTTGCTCGATGTCGACAAGAAGCTTGGCGACTTCGGTTTCCCGAATACTGTGACCCTGTTCCTCAGCCTGAAGGCGGGCGTCGCAGGTGCCTAAACACCAAAGTGTGGATCCGGAGGTCTCCCGAGCGAAGTTTGATCGGGAGATCGGCCGGTTCCGGCCATATGCTGATGTCTATCGGGCTCAGGGCTGCTTCTTGATCGAGGCGACCTTTCCGCGCGCTTTCTTCATTTTCGCCAGCCCCAAGTTAAAGCCACGGGTGGTCAGCGCAGCGAGCGAGGTCGACTTCACCGACTACGACTTAAGACCACCGTCCGTGGTCTTCGTCGATCCGTTTACGCGTCATCCGATTGCCCGGAAAGATCTATACCTGAAAATGCTTAGACGTCCGCCGCTGCCCGGAACGCCGCCGGAGATGATAGGAGCTCTCATCCAGCAGAACGCCGTGCCGCTGACGGACTTCATCCAGGCCAACAGTCCCGAGGACGAACCATTCCTGTGCATGGCGGGCGTCCGGGAATACCACGACAATCCAGCCCATTCAGGTGATCCATGGCTGCTTCATCGGGGTTCTGGCGAAGGCTGTTTGGCCTTCATCCTGGACAAGATCATCAAGTACGGAATCGTTCCTATAGAGCAGTTGCAGATTCAACTCCAACCGACAATCGTAGGAATGGTGGTATCCCCTCAGGCGATACAAGAATGACTGGTTTGAGAGATGTAACGATCGTGACTCTCCCGCGCGGCTGCATCTCGACCACGCATGGGCATCTGCGCTCAGTTGGTCGCGAGGGCAATGAGGGGATGGCGCTCTGGGTCGGCGTTCAGCAAGAGCGGCACTTTGCCGTAACAGAGACGGTTATCCCGGCGCAGCGTCACATTCGGACAAACGATGGCGTTTGCGTGATCGTTGCGGCCGAAGAACTGCACCGGCTCAATGTCTGGCTCTACAAAAGCGGCCTGAAACTCTTGGCCCAGATTCACAGCCATCCGGGCCGCGCCTACCATTCGACGACGGACGACGCTTATGCGGTTGCTACCACGGTTGGGTGTCTGTCGCTGGTAGTGCCGAATTTCGCCCGCGAGCCTTTCGATTTTGCTCGGGTCGCCGCCTATCGGCTTGACGAAAAGGCCAAATGGAATGCGCTCCCTCCCGTGGCACTGTCGCGAATGATCATGATATCGAGTTGAACAATGGCATTCGCTAACTTCATCGATCGCGCCGCCACGGCGGCATCTCAGGTCCTGGCCGATTTTCATCTGGGAGACTTCAAAGCAGCTCTTGAAAAGCAGGTCGTGGCAGTCGCCTTCGACCATCAGGCCGCTTCCTGCGCCGAAGGCCAGGCGACACTAGATCTTGCGGTGAGATTGCTCGCTAGGCTCTACCCGGTTCTGGCGATACTCCCGCTGGACAGCGCGGCGAGCTCTCAAGCCCAAGCGCTGGAGCGCTTGGCAAAGTCGATCAATCCAAAAGTCGGCATCCGGCGTTCCGGCAAGTCTGCCACCGTCTGCGTCGTTGCAGGGGTAACGCGCCCATCACTCCGGTGCCCGATCTTTTTCGTGGGATCGGACGGTTGGGCGGCAAAGCTGTCGCGTACGGACCCGGTGGGCTCTGGCCCAAGTCTGCTGCCTTATGGAGCTGGCGCCGCCAGTTGCTTCGGCGCCGCCAACGTCTTTCGAACTATCTTCGCTGCCCAGTTGACCGGCGCCGAGTTGGACGAAACCATCGACCTCTCGCTATGCAGCTACGACAAGACCAAAGCCGGAGAGCCTGGCCCGATCGACTTCCCAGTCGACCTTGGCGAAACCCACCTCGTTGGGCTCGGTGCGATAGGCCATGGCTCGCTTTGGGCGCTAGCGAGACAACCCGATCTCAAAGGTCGTCTGCATGTAATCGATCACGAAGCGATCGAACTCTCAAACCTGCAGCGCTACGCATTGGCTGGCCAGGCGGAGATTGGTATGTCCAAAGCGGTTCTTGCAGCCACCGCCCTTAGATCGACTGCCCTTGAGGTCGAGGCGCACCCTCTGACGTGGGCAGAATATGTTGCGCGCCGGGGCAATTGGGTCTTCGACCAAGTGGGTGTGGCGCTTGACACCGCCGCCGACCGTCTGGCTGTCCAAGGTGCACTGCCGCGATGGATCGCAAACGCTTGGACGCAGGAGCACGATCTCGGTATCTCCCGGCATGGTTTCGATGACGGCCAGGCTTGCCTTTGTTGCATGTACCTGCCATCCGGAAAATCCAAGGACGAGCACCAGCTGATTGCCGAGGAACTCGGAATACCGGAAGCACACGAGCAGGTGAAAACGCTCCTGCAGACCAATGCCGGAGTTCCCAACGACTTTGTAGTTCGCGTGGCTACAGCGATGGCTGTGCCGTTTGAACCGCTAGCCCCGTTTGTCGGCCAGCCCCTGCGCTCCTTTTATCAGCAGGCTATCTGCGGCGGTCTGGTGTTCCAGCTTAGCGAAGGAAGTCGCCGCGTTCGAACTGTGGTTCCGATGGCCTTTCAGTCGGTGCTTGCCGGGATTATGCTTGCCGCGGATTTGGTCAAACATAGTGCGGGGTTTCCCATGAGCCCGACGACGAGCACTCGGGTGAATCTTCTGCGCCCCCTTGGCTCTCACTTGCACGATCCGAAGGCCAAGGACTCCAGCGGCCGCTGCATCTGTAGCGACGACGATTTCATTGCCGCTTACAGGCGCAAATACGGCGAGCGCGTTGATCAGGTAAGCGATGTCTCGGCCGCCTAAACAGACGCGCACCTCTCCGTAGACGCAGGGGGCGCGGCTTGTGGGCGTGACCATGGGCGCCATTATCACACGCTTGGCCCGCTCCTTTGCCGGCCTATCGTCCTCCGCGCATGATCCCTGTTGCCGACGTGATGATCCAGCACCAGCCGCCATGGCACCAGAGGCTGGTCAAACCTCCGTTGTTGGCCGATTTGGACAGTGCTGCATCAGGTCTCGACCGACGTCTCGACAGTCAGGGCTGCTTCGACGGGTGTGAAGATGTCAACATCGACCCCAGGCGCCCGCATCGTCACAATCAGGGCGTACCGAGCCAGAGCGTCGACGCGTTCCAGGTAAGGCTTCTCCTTCCACCAGCCCCCGACCGGGAACACGCCGATCGCATCACGCTCGGCGAGATCGGCGGCGCTGCCCGACCAGAAATCGGCGTGCAACGAGCCGCGATCGCGGAAGGTGCCGAGCAGCCACTCTTCTCCGCCTCCAGCAGGCGCCCCTTCCTCCTCGTCCCGAGCGGCCTGATTGATGCGGGCTCGGAATTCGTCGACTGTCTCGGTCGCTGACTTTACTCTGAACCGAAGACCATGGGACGCGTAACGATGCCGGCGGGTCCATCCGCGTTCACCGGGGTTGGGTTCGATGAAATAGGACAGCGTGACGCGGAGCTCGACCTGGGCAGCGCCGAGCGCCGCGAGCTGCTCCTTCGGCCAAGGCAGGCGATGCAGCTTCATGTCACGCGTTTTGGCAGCCGCGCCGCCCTCGCGCTGGAAAGGCTGAAGCTCATCTTCAACGATAAGCGTGAGGTCGTTCACCGTTGACAGAAGCGCGCGCCCAAGATCTGGCACGCCGTAACCATAGCGCCGCACGAGCGCCTGGATCTCGCCCTTCGCTCCGTTGCACGCATCGATGCGTGCGCGCATCGCCGGAGTCCATTCGGCCGAGTGGACGATCAGGGCGCGAACCGTTTCAGGCCACAGCTCGGGGCGCGCTGATAGAATTAGTCCCGCCATCCGTGCGGCATGGGCCGTTGCCGCGCTCGTATCTCCGAGGGTGGTGAAGTGGCGCAGTTCGGGTCGATAGAAAGTGGTCAATATCTGCAGATCGTCGATCGGCTCGCCAGGCAACACACCGTCATGGGCGAGATTGCCGCCTTCGAAGACGACCTCGGGCTTCACCGGCCACTGCCTGTCCCAAACGACCGAAGTGCGACTGCGCGGCGAGAGCTCGCCGACCGGCGCGATCGGAGCGTAGCCCGCAAAGTCGGTGTCAATGATATCGACCTTTTCTGTGAAAGCGCCGACCGTCAGCGCATTCCAGGCCTGAGAAGGATCATCGACTGCTTCCAGATCGTTGCGCGTCAAATGCTCGGCCGGCATGAGGTCATCGCCGATGTTGCCGGCAGAGAGAACGATCAAGCGTCGCTGCTCCTCTTCGAAACAGAGTTGGTCGATAGCGGCAGACCACGATGTGGGCCTTCCACGCGCCGGACTGGCGCTTGTCACAGCCATTGCGATCGCGCGGCGGCGCTCCGGCGCCTGCACCTCGGCGCGGGCGATCGCTTCCGCGGTGATCGAGCCATAGAGTTCTGGATCGTTTGCCTCGTCTTCTGGCGGAAGGATACGGACACTCTCCAGCCGAAAGGGCAATGGAACTGGATCGCCTCCGACCAGGAGCGGGACCAGATCACCGTACAGGCCGACACCTGCCATTCGCGTCCCGTGGCCGCTCCACGCAGGTGTGTCGTCGCTGCCCCATGCCGGTTTGACGGTGTGCCAGTCTTCAACGGCAAGTGCGGGTTCGATCAACGGGTGGGTGCGACGTACGCCGCTGTCGAGAATGCAGACCGCAATATCGGATTGAGGCGGTCTGACGCGCCCGAGAAGCTCGTCGCTCCAGTCCCTTTGCTCCGCGCCGCCAAGGCCCATGAAGAAGGACGGCGTATCCTTCGCGCGCCGCAGCTCGGCGACGACATCGCTGTGCGCAATCATGCGGTCGAGCATTGCCGTGCTGGCGAGTGCCAGCATGACCACCCGCTCCGGAAACCTGACCGCATGCGTGCGCAAAGTGATGTTCAGGGCTTCGGCAATGTGCTCGAAGTTCTCGCGGCGACCGTCGCGCAGCCAGACTTCCCACCACACCTGCTCGTCAGCGGCCTGGGGGAAGAGGTCGTCGTGGTCGGTAAACAACGATCGTGCAGTCGCCAGCCTGACTGTCTCCATGCGGGAGACGAGCGGCTCGTTGCGCGGTCTGCCGCGGTCAGTGTCAACGTCTCGATACGCCTCGACTTTCCGCAAATAATAGGCTTGCGCGCTTTGCGGCAGGAACACCGACGCTGTGATGGGAGCACCGGGTTGAGTTGGCTCATGGACGGCGACCAGCTCCATGTGCTGGCGACGATCGGCCAACTGGTCGAGGGCCGCCCGTCCGGACATGGGCAGATCGATCTCGAGGTAAAAGCCAGGCGTGCCGACCGACAGCTGGGGGTCACGCGCCGCAATCTGCTGGCGTGCACTTTCGACCGCTTGTTCGATGGATTGCGTCAAGGCCGCAGCATGCGACGCCCGATCACGCGCCGGCAGCGGCGGTGCATGTATAAGTTGGTTGGGCCGCCGATAGGCTTCCCGAATGCCGTTGTTGCGAAGGTGGATATGGGCGCGGTCGCGCGGAAAATCGTCTGCCATTATGATCTGTGCTGTCGCTACTCAGACAGCGAAGCCTGCCGGCGTTCCTTCAGAGCGTCGATGAGCGCTTCCGAGGTGATCCGCTTCCCCCCCCGCAATATGATGGTTTTTGCAGCGTCGTCGGCCGCGCGGGTGATCTCGGCCTGCGACAGTCTCTCTGCCTGAGAGATCGCCTCGTTCCAGGCAAGCCCTCTGGTGTCGAAGCGGTCGAGTCGAGCCCGAAGCAGCGCCTCGATAATCGGCCGATCGGGCACGGCGTATTCGATGACATCGTCGAAACGGCGGAACAAAGCTCTGTCGAGCAGCTCGGGATGATTTGTTGCCGCAATAATCAGGCTGTGGCTGTCGTCTTGCTCGAGAAACTGCAGAAACGAATTCAGCACGCGCCGAATCTCGCCAACATCCTGGCGTTCGCCTCGACGCGCGCCGATGGCATCGAATTCGTCAAAGAAGTAGACGCCCCGCGTCGCCTGCATTGCATCAAAAACAAGCCGCAGCTTTCCGGCAGTCTCTCCCATGAACTTGGTGATCAAACCATCGAGGACGATCATGAAAAGGGGCAGATGAAGCTCCCCGGCCAATGCCGATGCGGTCATCGTCTTGCCTGATCCTGGCGGGCCGACCAGAAGCAGTTTGCGACGGGGAACAAGCCCGTGCTCGCGCAAGCTTGCTTGTTGGCGCTGCTCTCCCAGCACGCGGTGCAGGCGCGAGCGCAGACTGTCCGGCAAAATCATGTCCGTCAGTCGCAGGTCCGGATAGCGCACATGCAGGAGGCCTGCGAGTTCGCCCTTTGGCTGAAAAAGGGGAACCGGCCGACTGCTCTTGGCAATCCGGGCGTCCCTGCTCTTGGCTGCGTCGACCAGATCCTTGAGCTCCTGAGCAAGCTTGCCATGGCCTTGACGTGCCTCATGCGCAGCAAGCTGCATCGCGATAGAGAGGAAACGATCCTCGTCGCCGGCAATGTGGCTTTTAAGCAGCGTCACGATATGGCGGGCCGTGGTCATGGCTCTCTTCTGGGGTATCCGTTTACTTGGCGAAGCGCATGCAACCTAAACGCTTTCAACGGCGATTTGTAACGCGCAATGGTGTTTTTTCTCTTGTCGATGTTCGCCCGTGGCAACTTCAGCGGTGAACTGTTGCGCCGCGGTCATAGGCCAGCCGGAATAACGCCGGCCAGCAGACAACAGTCCGCATCTTCGAGCGCTCGAAGTCTGGCCACTCACGCAGCGTGTCGGGTCCGAACGCTCCAAAGCCGCCCCGCCTGGCAGGTCCATGCGACCGATTGCGGGCGTGCGGCCATAAGGTCTACGCGGGCTCGCATGGCTGCCCGCGCCGCTGGCTAAAAAGCTGTACACCATCTCACGAAACACCAGGTCCGCTCCTTTGCCGGCCGACGGTCCATGAAATCCCCTCCCCACTCACGACACCGGAGACCTCCTTGCCCACATGGCGCTCAAGCACCGGCCGCCATGGCACCAGCGTGAACTCGCGCGACTTTTCAACGACGGCATATTTTCCGCTGGCAAGCTCGACGGAGCGGCGGAGCGTACCCTCTACTCGTCCTCCGAATCGCGCTTCGGCATAGGGCAGGCCAAGTTCCTCCGACAGTTGGCCAGCAACACGGTTCAGTTCTCGCTGGCGCAGGATCGAAAGCATGTTGGCTCGATAGACGATCCCATCCTGTTCTTTATGCGCGAGGCCTTGCGCGATCAGCCACTGCCGCCGGCGAGCTTGCGCCTCTCTCACGTCGCGGCCGAAGCCGGATCCGTGCAAAGGCTCGGGTCTATCGGCAACCAGCTCCCGGTCGAGCCAGGTGGCGCCGTTGAAGCTGACCTGTCGCTCCAGCGCCATTGAGGAGAGCTTGTCGGCAACGACAGGCTCGGCCCTGGCCCGCTGGCCCTCATAATTCGCGACGCGATCGAGATGGTCCGGCGCGATGAGCCAGGTGCCGTTCGGCTCTCGCTCAACGCCGCCGGTCGCGCGGCGGATCGCCTCCAGCCGCCGCACATGCGTTCGCGCAAAGCTCTCGGTGGCGGATGGGTCATGCTTCAGGTGCATATCGACGTCGTAACGGCCGCCATGCGCGGCGGCGATTTCGGCGATGGTACGATCGACCTGCCTCGGCTCGGTGTTCCTTGGCGCGACACGCACGATGCAGCCATTAGGCATCGTTTCCATCGCCTCGCCTCTACCGATGTTGATCCAATGGCTCTTACCGTCGACGGCGTCGACGATCATGTAATGGCGGTCATTGATCTCGTCGGCCAGTCCACGCGCGACAACGCGACCGACGAGAGACTGGACGGGCTCGCCGGATCGATCGTGGATCACCCAGTCGGCGGCCCTGCGGGCAAGCCCCTTGCCGGTCAGTTCGCGGTGCATGGTCTTGATGATGTCGCCGCGTTCGCCGGTGCGGCGCAGCGTGGCTTCGAGCTCATCGTCGAGGCGCCAGGAGCCAGCGCCGACCTCCGCGGCCAGACCCATCCGCTCGAGCTTGCGCAGCCGTCCCTGGTGCAGCGTCTGGCGAATGGCGTCGGGACCGCCCGGCGAGACCAGGCCGTCATCATCACGCATGCTGAGCAGCCGACGGTCGATGCTGGTG
>NZ_RZRA01000180.1:0-7238 GCF_003998945.1 Mesorhizobium sp. M7A.F.Ca.CA.003.01.2.1
GTGTTGGGTCCAAGCGCATCCATTCGCTGCTGGCGACGGTTGACCCGACGAAGCTCGCCGCGATGGAGCGGGTGAAACGAGCGCTGGACGATCAGTCGATCATGAACCCCGACAAGGTGCTTCCCTCCGACGCCTGGTTTGTCCGGTCCTCCAGGCCGCTCCTTTCCGGCAATGAGCGCCGATTGCCACCTCAGAACACGAGCCATCACAACGATGAATAGCCCCACGGTGGAACGACAGGGAATGAACGGATTGACCGCAACCGCCAGCGATCCGGTGGGATCGACCATGCGCCATGATGAGCCAGCCCCCGCCTATGCCCGTGATTTCGCCGTCCTTCGCAGGAGATTTCGCGAAGCCGCCGAGCGGGCCGGCGCGGAACTGTCTGAATATGTTCATCCGCTGAACGGCCCGGATGGCGAGACGCTGGCGACGGATGTGGCGCTGCTTGGCCGCCGCGATGCGCGCAAGCTGATCGTGCTCATCTCCGGTACGCATGGTGTCGAGGGCCCGTTCGGCTCGACTTGCCAGACCGCGTGGCTCGGCCAGAAGCACCTGCGGCGCCTGCCCGGCGACACAGCCATCCTTGCCATTCACCTCATCAATCCCTGGGGTACGGCTTGGTCGCGGCGCGTCAACGAGGACAATGTCGACCTCAACCGCAACTTCATCGACTGGTCTTCAAGTGCTCCCGTCAACAACGGTTATGCCGGCCTGCACGACGCCATGGCGTATCGCGAGTGGGAGGGACCGGACCGCATAGCGGCCGACGAGAAGCTCGCCGTGGCGCGCAAAAGGCTTGGGCATGCCGGGCTGGCGGCGATCGTCGAAGCCGGCCAGTATGAGTTCGCCGACGGCATGTTCTACGGCGGTGGCGGCCCGGTCTGGTCGAACCGCACCTTGAACGAAATTCTGAAGACCTTTGCCGGCGCGGCGCGCCAGGCCATCGTCTTCGACCTGCATACCGGCGCCGGGCCTTACGGTTATCCGGCTCTGCTTTCTGTGGCGAGTTCCGAGCATGACGGCCTTGCCTGGGGCAAATCCATCTTCGGGCCGGCGCTGGCGACAGTCCTGACAGGCCAGGGCGCCAAGACCGATACCGGCATCACGGCAACGGCGACCGGCTATGTCTCCGATGCCGTCCGCAAGGCAATGCCGAACGCGCGCGTGCTGCCGCTTGTCGTTGAATGCGGCACGTTGGACGGGCCGGCTGTCATGGAAGCGGTCCAGGCCGACAACTGGCTGCATCTGTTCGGCAAGCTCGATTCGCCGTTGGGCAAGCGGATCCGCGACACTCTGCGTTGCGCCTTCATCCCGGATGACCCAGACTGGCAACGCACCTGCCTGTCCAGCAGCCTGCGCTATTTCGATCGTGCGCTGGCGGACCTGCGAACCGTCGAGATAACCCAGGACACCAGCAGCGAACAGACGCCGCCAACCCTTCCTGCCGTCGCGGCCGATCCGGCGCCCGCTGACAAGGCAAAGATCACCACGCCGGCCGTGCAGATCGACGAGCTTCACAAGAGCTTCGGCTCGCTTTTGGTGTTGAAGGGCGTCAATCTCACCGCCCATGCCGGTGAGGTCATTTCCATGATCGGCTCGTCGGGCTCGGGCAAGAGCACGTTCCTGCGTTGCATCAATCTTCTGGAGCAGCCGGATGGCGGCAAGGTCGCCATCGATGGCGAGGTGATCAAGATGAAGCCGCTGTCGAGCGGCCGTCTTGGGCCAGCCGATATGGCGCAGGTCGAACGCATCCGCGCCCGCGTCGGCATGGTGTTCCAGAACTTCAATCTGTGGCCGCACATGACTGTGGCGGAGAACATCATCGAAGCGCCCCGGCACGTCTTGAAGGAGCCCCGCGAGAAGGCCATCCAACATGCGCACGCTTTGTTGAAGAAGGTCGGGCTCGCCGACAAGCACGCTCATTATCCGGGCCAGTTATCAGGCGGCCAGCAGCAACGCGCCGCGATCGCCCGAACGCTCGCGATGCGTCCCAAAGTCATCCTCTTCGACGAACCGACATCGGCGCTCGATCCCGAGTTGGTCGGCGAGGTGCTGCGCGTGATCCGTCAACTGGCGGAGGAAGGCAACACCATGATCCTCGTAACGCACGAGATGCAGTTCGCGCGCGAGGTCTCCCACAAGGTTCTGTTTCTCCACCAGGGAAAGGTGGAGGAAGAGGGTGCGCCCGCGGAGCTGTTCGGCAGCCCGCGCTCGGAGCGTCTGCGCCAATTCCTGGCTCGGACACTGTGAGGGAAGCATTCTCGAAGCGTCCGGTTCGCACCGGACAACGGCAATGAAGACCAACAACAAGGGGAACTGATATGAAACTGAAAGTCTTGACGCTGCTCGCATGTCTCGCGGGAAGCATGGGAAGCGCATTGGCGGCCGAAGGCGAGTTGTCCATCGGAACGGAAGGCGCCTACCCGCCATGGAGCATGTCCGACGCCAATGGCAACGTCACCGGTTTCGACGCCGATGTCGGCGCGTTGCTGTGCACCAAACTCGCGGTGACCTGCCATTTTGTCGTGCAGGCGTTCGACGGGTTGATCCCGGCGCTGAAGGCCAAGCGCTTCGACGTCATCATCTCGGGCATGTCGATCACCGCCGATCGCAAGAAGGAGATCAATTTCAGCGTCGGCTATGCCGAACTGGCCAACATGTTCGTCGCGGCCAAGGGGTCTGATCTGGCCGCGATCACCGACGTCGACACGCTGCTGAAGTCGCTCGACGGCAAGAAGGTCGGCGTGCAGGCTGGCACGACCCACGCGCATTTCCTCGAGAAGCGTGCACCGAATGCCGACCTGAAAACCTACGACACGCTTGACCAGATGCAGATCGACCTGGCGAGCGGCCGTATCGACACGGCTTTCGCCGATCAATCCGCCTTGCAGGATTTTCTGGACAAGCCTGACGGCAAGAACTTCCAACTGGTCGGTGTTGAGATCAAGAGCACATACGACCCGACGCTTGGCGAAGGCATCGGCGTCGGCATCGCGCAGGACAACACCGAACTCAAGGTCAAGATCGACAAGGCGCTTTGCGAGCTGATCGCGGACGGCTCGGTCGGCAAGGCAAGCGAGAAATGGTTCAAGACGGACATTTCCCGGCCCTGCAAATAACGCCTTGGAACCCTCGCATGCGCCCGGAGCTCCGGGCGCATGCACTTCATTGGCACGACAAGACTAGGGCAACTCAGATGGAATTCGGTCTCTGGCAGGTTTGGGAAGCGGGTTGGGTGACCGCCATCCTGCGTGGCGCGTCGATAACGATCCTGGTGGGTCTCGTCAGCATGGCGGCCGGGCTGGTGATCGGCATTGTCTGCGGCTTGATCAAATGGGCCCGGATATTTCCGCTCTCGCTGCTCGTTGATGCCTATACCTCGCTGGTGCGCGGCGTGCCCGAGCTGCTCATCATCTACCTCCTGTTTTTCAGTTCGGTTGAATTCGTGACCAAGGTCGTGACCGCTTTCGGCTATGCCGGGGTCGCGGAGAGCGGCTATGCGTTCGTCATCGCGGTCATCGCCATCGGCGCGATCTCCGGCGCCTATTCGACCGAGGTCGTGCGCGGGGCCCTGGGCGCGATCCCCAATGGGCATATCGAGGCCGCGCGCGCGCTCGGGCTATCGGGCGGCCGGATCTTTCGCCGCATCATCGCGCCGCAGATGCTGCGCATCGCGGTTCCCGGAATCAACAACGTCTGGCAGACCACGATCAAGGACACGGCCCTGGTCTCGGTGGTCGGCCTTCAGGAGCTGATGCGCATTTCTTTCATTGGCGCCAATTCCACCCGCCACCCGTTCATCTTCTACCTGATCGCGGCTGTGGTTTATCTGGCCATTACGCTCGTCAGCCAGGCCGGGTTCGACGGCATCGAACGCCTGCTCAGGGTGAGGACGAGAAAGTAGTTATGATGGATCTCATCCAGCTAGCGGTTCCCGTCCTGCTCAAGGGCCTGTGGGTCACAGCGGCACTAACGTTCGTCTCGGTGCTGATCGGCTTCAATCTGGGCCTCGGTTTGGCGCTGATGCGACTGTCGTCGAACCGCTTCCTGTCAGGCTTTGCCAAATATTATTCCAATGTCTTTCGCGGGACGCCACTGCTGGTGCAGATTTTCCTGTTCTATTACGGGCTTGGCCAACTTTCCTCGATCAAGGACAACGCAGCTTTGTGGTGGTTGATCAGCGACGGCGCGCGCTGCGCCGTGCTGGCGCTTGCGCTGAACACGGCTGCCTACACGTCGGAGATCCTGCGCGGCGGATTGATGTCGGTTCCGGTTGGCCTCGTCGAAGCGGCGCAGGCATGCGGCATGTCGCGCATGCTGCGGTTCCGGCGCATCGAGTTTCCGCTCGCCATCCGCCAGGCGCTGCCGGCCTATGGCAATGAGCTCATCCTGGTCGTCAAGGGGACCAGCCTTGCCTCGACGATCACGGTGCTCGAGATCACCGGCTACGCCAAGCGGCTGATGAGCCAGACCTTCGCAATCTTCGAGATCTTCGCCATTGCCGGCGTGCTCTACCTTGTGATCAATCTGCTGTTGATCGCCATCATCCGCGCCATAGAGCGTTTCCTCATGCGCCACGAGGCCTCCTCTGGCCGAGATCTGGCAGCGCCGCAACCAAATCGATCGACCGTGGGTTCGTGACGCCCCTGCTAAGATAGAGCGATCCGAGCGAGTAGTTTTCACGACGTCTCTGACTAAAATGCAATTTCATTGGACGCTGAATGCCCGAGATAAAATGGGTGACCGATCGTCTCGCTTTAGATCACTGCTTCCTCGAGAAACGGCTCGTTGCGATCTATGCGCTCGTAACAGAACGGCGAAAGATCGAGCGTCTGGAAAGCCCCGTGAACGATAAGTTCTGAAACGGCGCGGCCCACGGCTGGCGACTGTTGCAGCCCGTGCCCCGAGAAGCCGTTGGCAAACATGAAATTGGTCACCTGCGGGTGGAAGCCGACGATGCCGTTGTGGTCGAGCATGTTGTACTCGTAGTGGCCGGTCCAACTGGTCTGGACCTTGAGTGCGTCGAAAGACGGAATGCGGTGCCAGAGTGCCGGCCAGATGTAGTCGTCGAACTCTTCATGGTGCATTTCAAAGTCGTCGTAGCCGGCCGGTCCGTCGCCTTGCGGCGTGTTGCCGGTGAGAAAAAGCTCGCCTTCGGGACGCACGAATGTTCCGGAAAGGTCGATGACATTGGGCATCCGGCCGGGGATCGGGTTGGCGCTGGCGAAGACGAAGCTGTAGCGCTTGTAGGGCGCGACCGGGATCGACAGGCCGGCCATGGCGGCCACCTGCTGAGCGCGCGGGCCCGCGGCGTTGACCAATGTTCCGCAGGCAACCGTCTGTCCGGTCGCGAGGCGCACCGAGATGACCCGCCCATCGGCGATGTCCAGCCCTGTCACGGCATTGTCAATATACTCGACGCCGCTGGCGCGGGCTGCGCGGCGGAAACCGTTCATCAGCCCCACGGAATCGAACCAGCCCTCTTCCCTGGCCCCCCAGGAACCGCCACCGAGATCCTCCACATTGAGCCAGGGGAAGCGATCCTTCAGCGGGCCCGGCTCAAGAAACACCGTGTGGGCCCCAAAACTGCGTTGCAGATCGACGCGCTCGCGGGCCGCTTTGACGCCGTCGGGTGAACAGCAGTAAAGATACCCATGCTCCTTGAAGCCGAGGTCGGGCGCCGGTTCGTCCTTGTAGAAAGGTGCCATACGCTCCTGAAATCCGCGGATGACCTCGATGCCGAACTGGCTGATCTTCACATTGATCGGATTGGAATATTGCTGCCGGATCGCACTGGTGGAGAGCGCCGTCGACGAGAATTCGTAGCTCGAGTCGCGTTCGACCACGAGGATCGAGGCGCCGCTGCCCAGCGCCTGGCTCAGCCAGTAGGCCGTGGACGAACCGATGACGGCGCCGCCGACGATGACGATGTCGTAGGCGGTGCGTGACGGCGCTTTGTACCGGGGGATCGGCATGGCTGTATCTCCGGTCTACTGAGTGAACGAAGCGACCAAGGCATCCGAGCCCCGCGCCAGCAGGCCGAGGTCGGAACCAACGGCAACCATGGTGAAGCCGTCGGCGAGGTAGCGGTCGGCATCGGTCTTTGCGGGAGCCAGGATCCCGCTGGCCTTGCCTGCCGCCGTTGCCGCCTTGCGCACCGAGGCGATCGCTTCTTGAACGTGTGCGGCCCCGGGATTGCCCATCGCACCCATATTGGTGGAAAGGTCGCCGGGTCCGACGAAGAGAACGTCGACGCCGTCCACTGCCGCAATTTCCGCGGCATTGGCGACGCCTAATTCATCCTCGATCTGTACGGCGAGAAGCTGCTGCTCACGCGCCTTGGCGTGGTAACCGGCGATGCGACCGAAGCCGTTGGCACGGTGACCGACCGAGAAGCCGCGAAATCCACCAGGCGCATATGTCATAGCCGCGACAATGGCGCGGGCCTGATCGGCCGTCCGCACATTGGGGATCATCAGGCTGCGCGCACCGATATCCAGGGCCTGCTTGATCAGATTGGGATCGTCGGAAGGCAGCCTGACGACGGCCTCGCTGTCGAAGCCGCCCATGACCTGCAACTGGGCCATGATGCTGCGCAGATGATTGGGGCTATGCTCGCCATCGATCAGCAGCCAGCCGGCGCCGGAGCCCGCGACAATTTCCGTCGTCAGGGCCGAAGCCAGCGAGCACCAGATGCCGATATGGGTCCGGCCGGCCGACACGGCAGCCTTCAGCGTGTTGAGGCGCTCTTGCATTTTGCGGTCGGTCTCCGATGAGCGAAAGGACGTTGAAATTTGTATGATGTCCTATATCATACGGCAATAATTTGCTGCAAGATGCAATACGCACCAACCTTCGTACAGGGGTTCAAGAATGAAGATCGGGTTCATCGGGCTCGGTGTGATGGGAGCACCGATGGCGCACCATCTCGTCGACGCGGGACATGAGATCTTCACGGTCCTGAACCGCTCCCCTCTGCCGAAGGACCTTAGGGCATCGGTCGTCGCCTCTCCTGGCGATGTGGCGCGGATGTCCGAGATCATCGTGACCATGCTGCCCGACACGCCAGATGTGGAGCGTGTCCTGCTTGGAGGAAACGGCGTCCTGGAGGGGCTGTCGGCCGATAAGCTGGTCATCGACATGAGCTCGATCAGCCCTATCGCCACTGCGGAATTCGCAGCGAAACTGCGGCAAGCGGGAGCCGGCTACCTCGACGCCCCGGTCTCGGGCCTGTC
>NZ_RZRA01000181.1:0-7233 GCF_003998945.1 Mesorhizobium sp. M7A.F.Ca.CA.003.01.2.1
GTCAGGTGACTGACTTTGTTGGGAAACAAACGAAAACCGCCGGCAAACAAAGTTGCAAGGATGAGGACGGAGAGGGCGGACAGGCGCAGCGTGGCTCTTAGACGGCTCACAGCGCGGCGGTCATGCGAACGTGCAACCACCACTGGCATCTGCCCAGCCGTACCGGTCGAATCCCGCGCGTCCATCGCCATATGGTTAATCCTGAAATGCGGCCTTGGGTAGGTAAAAGACGCACTTTGCGTTACGCGAATTCTCTATTCGTGATCACCCTGTTTTATCCATGTCGTTGTCCCAAAACCGGTTCCCACTTTTGGGCGACATGAATTAGCCTGCATCCGGTTGGCGGACATCGATGTCGCTGAGATAGGCAACGACGGTGGCGTGCGAGGTTGCCGCCGTCAGTCCGCCGATCACCAGCACCATCAAGACGACACCGAGATAGCCTGCCGAACCGATGGCGAAATTGCCGAACAGGGCGGTCGCCTGGTCGGCCTGCGGCGTCGCCATATTGCGCGACGACCACCAGGAAAAGACGATGAACACGAGCACTGCGGCGGCACCGCCGGCCGCCGCTCCCTTCATGCCGGTGACCAGGAAATGCCGGCGGAATTCGCGCGCGATAAAGCGTGCCTCGGCGCCGACGCAATGCAGGACTTCGATGATGTGACCGTTGCCGGCCATGGCGCCGCGCGTCGCGAACACCACCGTCAGCACCGTCGCCGACAGCATCAGCGCCAGCACGGCGATGCCGATGGTCACCGTGGTGCGGGCCATCGCCACCAGCCGGTCGACCCAGGTGCGGTGATCGTCGAGCGATGCGCTCGGCAGTTTCGGGGTGATCGCGGCGCGTATGGCGGCGAAATCGGGCGGGCTGTTCTCGTCGATGGTGACGATGATCAGTCGCGGCACCGGCAATTCGTCGATGTTGAGGCCCGAGCCCAGCCAGGGCTCAAGGAGCCGCGCGGTCGCCTCGCGGTCGATGATCCGGGTCGCCTTGACGCCGGGGAATTCGCCGGCGATCTGCGAGGCCTGGGTAAGGGCTGCTTCCATGTCGAGGCCGTCGACCGGCTTGATCTGGATCGTTGCCTCACGTGAAATCTGGTTCTCCCAGACGGACGCTGTGTCGCGCACCAGCGTCACCGCGCCGAAAGTCAGGCAGGACAGGAAGGTCATGATGGCGATGACCAGCACCAGCGCCCGGCCGGCGATGTTCTGCGCCGGCACGATCGGCGCCATCCTGCGCTGGGCGCGCGGCTTTGCTTCGGTCGCCTCGGCGTCCTGCTCCCTTTCCACAAAATGTTCGGCGGACAGTTCAGTCATAGATGTCCAGCCTTCCCCCGGCCAGGATCATGCGGCGCGCGTCGACCTGCTCCATCAAGCCGAGATCGTGGGTGGCGATCACCACGGCGGTGCCGAGACGGTTGAGTTCGATGAACAGCCGCAGCAGGCGTCGCGCCAGCGGCGGATCGACATTGCCGGTCGGTTCGTCGGCGAGCAGGATTTCCGGCTGCTCGATCAGCGCCCGCGCGATCGCGGCGCGCTGCTTCTCGCCACCGGACAGAACCGGCGGCAGCACATGCATGCGTTCGCCCAGCCCGACCCACTTCAACAGCGCGGTGACATCGGTGCGGTAGCTCGCCTCCTCGCGCCCGCGCACGCGCAGCGGCAGCGCGACGTTCTCATAGGTGGTCATGTGGTCGAGCAGCCGAAAATCCTGGAACACCACGCCGATCCGGCGTCTGAGATGCGGCAGCTCGGTGCGGGAAATGCGGGAGCGATCCTTGCCGAAGATGGTGATCAGCCCGCGCGTCGGCTTCAGCGACATGAACAGCAGGCGCAGCAAGGTCGTCTTGCCGGCGCCCGAAGGCCCGCTGAGGAACTGGAAGGAGCGCTCCGGAATGTGCAGGGAGATGTCGCGGAGGATTTCCGGACCCATGCCATAGCGGAGGCCGACATTTTCGAAGCGAATCAATTTCGACGACCTGAAATTCGGCACGGCAGTGAGCCGGCCTGTTCTGGGTAAAGACCATCGGCCGGCATGGTTAACCGGCGGTTAATTCCTAGGCTCTTTCGACTCGTCACGAGGGCTCCGGTGGGGAAGCGTTAACCATTTGTGTTTACGCAAAAGAAACGAAAAGCGAACACGTGCTGCAATGCTGGGGCCATGATGGCTGACGATCGAACCGCGCGCCCGGTTTCCGGCGAAATCATGACCGATCCGACGGCAATTGCCGCGGCGGACCGGTTCATGCGCGGTTCGGCCGCCGACATCGTCGATGCCGATTACGTGGTGATGCCGCGCCCTGCACCTGCCGTGGAAAGCGTTTCGCCGCTGCCGCGTGCGATCGTGATGCCACCCATCGAGGGCATGGACATGCTGCGCAAGCCCGAAGCCCCGCCGGAGCGGCCGCCAGCCTCGCGCGGCGGGCCGATCTTCTGGATCGCCGGCATCGGCGCTGCCTTGGCCGCCTTCTGGGTTTCCGGCGGGCACGCGCTGGTGCGCCAGGTGCCGTTCCTGTCCAGCGCGCAAGCGTCGGCGCTCAGCATTTCGGGCGTCACGTCACGCGTCGATGCTTCCGGACCGAACCCTGCGCTGTTCGTCGATGGCGAGGCCGCCAATGACGGCGCCAAACCGGCGCAGCTGCCGCCGCTTGAAATCCGGGTGACCGGCAATGACGGGCACATCACCCGCTATACGTTGGGGACATCCGGCCGTTCGCTGGCCTCTGGCGAAAGATTCGGCTTTGCCAGCCGGCTCGACGTGCCTAGAAACGGTGTAAGAACTGTATCGGTCACCTTCGCCGAATAGCGTGTGCTGATATTCAGGTGAGACTGGCCGCAAACGGCGGTTTCCTGCGCTTCCGGTGCTCACGTACTTCAGTACGCTCCGCTCCGGTTCTCGGAAACCACCGTTTTCGACTCAGCCTGACCTGAATCTCAACACGTGCTGGGCGTGAACGCGTTTAGGCAAGAAATCAGCGGGGCGAAAAATGCCAATTGTACGCGGCAAGGACATCGAAGTCCTGTTTTCTGCATCGGCGATCGCGCGGCGCAATCTCGAACTCGCCAAGGAGATTGCCGGACACGACTACCATGACCTCCTGGTGATCTCGGTGCTGAAGGGGTCGTTCATCTTCGCCGCAGATCTCATCCGCGCCATGCACGATGTCGGCCTGTCGCCGGAGGTCGAATTCATCTTCATCTCCAGCTATGGCGCCGGCACCAGCAGCGGCGAGGTGAGGGTGCTGCGCGACATCGACAATGAGGTCGCTGGCCGCGACGTGCTGCTGATCGACGACATTCTCGAATCGGGCAAGACGCTGAGCTTCACCCGCGAGCTGATGCTGTCGCGGGGCGCCAAGAGCTGTTCGATCGCCGTGCTGCTCGACAAGCGCATGCGCCGCCAGACCGAACTCAATGCCGATTATGTCGGCTTCGACTGCCCCGACTATTTCGTCGTCGGCTACGGCATGGATGTAGCCCATGCCTTTCGCGAGTTGCCCTTTGTCGGTGTCGTCAAAGGGGATGCCTGAGCGGCAGCAAAAAGGTTTGCTGATCCTCAGCGCTTTCAGGAAAAGTCAACTTTTGGCGGCCAAATATGCCGGCCATGGCAAAGCTTCTGATCGTCGAGGACGATGAGTCCGTCCGCACCCTGGCCGCCCGCGCGCTTGAACGCGCCGGGCACACAATCGATATCGCGGCGGATGGCGCGCAGGGGCTTGCGCTGATCCAGGCCGCGCGTGGCGGCTATGATCTCGTCGTCTCCGATATCCGCATGCCGGAGATGGACGGCATCGAGATGGCGATAGCGGCGGCGACATTGTTTCCCGCCATCAAGATCGTGCTGATGACCGGCTATGCCGACCAGCGCGAGCGCGCCGAGGAATTGAACGGCATCATCCTCGATGTCGTGCAGAAGCCTTTCACGCTGGCTGAAATCCGCTCGCGCGTCGAACGGGCGCTGATCTGCTTCGCCTGATCAGGCTGGGTCGGCGGCAGCGAGCACAGGTGGAGTACTCTTGCGCCGTTCGGTGCTGAGCGCCAGCAGGCCGGCGCCGATGATCAAGGCGGCACCGATCACGGTCGTCGACCGCGGCACCTCGGCGAAGAACAGGAAACCCCACAGCGGCGACCACAGGATGCCGGTATATTCGAAGGTGGCAACGCGGTTGGCCGGCGCCATCCGGTAAGCCTGCGACAGCAGGATCATGCCGGCGGAGGCGACGAAGCCGCAGGCGGCCATCTTTAGAAAATCCGGCAGCGTCGGCCAAAGCCATGGCCGTACCAGGAATTCCAAGCTGGGGTGGACGGCGTGGGTTATGCCGGCAAGGTGAAACGCGCCGGCAACCACGGCGGCGCCAACCAGATAGGCGCCGTTCTGATAGAAGGCCATCACGGTGGACGATTCGGTGTCGCCGATCTTGCGGGCCATCAGCTGCGAAAAACCATAGAGCGCCGCCGAGCCCAGCGACAGCAGCGCTGCCCAGTCGAACAGCCCTGCGCCGGGGCGCAGCATCACGAGGACGCCGAACAAGCCGATCAGCACGGTTGCCAGTGTCTGCCAGGAGACGCGCTCGCCAAGGTAGGGCCCGGCGAGCACCATGATGAACAGCGGCGCCATGAAATAAAGCGCCACCGCATCGGCAAGCGGCAAGGCGGCGATGGCCAGGTAGTACATCGTATAGGAGGTGAACTGGATGAAGGCGCGCACCGTCAGCATGCCGAATCGCTTCGACAGGATCGCCCGCAAGCCAACATCAGCATGGACCAGAACGATGAGGATCGGCAGAGCGACGATCGAGCGGATCGCCATCACCTCGGTCACTGGATAACCGCTCGACACGGCTTTGACGAGCGGATCCTGCAGCGAAAAGACCAGCACGCCGAGGCACAGGCTCAGGATGCCGCCCACCATCCGATTTTGCATCTGCATCCAGGCTCCTGCGCGTACGATCCGAAGCTGCCGCCTGCGGGGTAAAAAGAACCCGCCACCGTTTCGGGCAGCGGGCACGAGTGAGGACTCTTGATTGGTCCGCGGCTGATTTCGCAGCCGCATATCCAATGGGTGAGGCGACTATCATCCGCCGTTTGACATGTTGCAAACGAATTGGAATGATGCCAGCAATCAAATTCTCTTATGGCGGATTTCATGCGGCCGACCCTCGACAGCGACCTCCTGCGCACCTTCGTGGCGATTGCCGAGACCGGCAATTTCACCAAGGCGGCGGAGCAGGCCGGCCGCACCCAATCCGCGGGGTCGATGCAGATGAAGAAGCTCGAAGATCTGATCGGCGCCAGCCTGTTCGAGCGCGGTTCGCGCGGCGTCGCGTTGACGCGGCGCGGCGGCGAACTCATCGTCAACGCCCGCCGCATCGTCTCGCTGCTCGACGAGACGTCGGCATCGATGGCGGCAGCGCCGCTTGGCGGGCCGGTGCGCATCGGCATTCCGGAGGAATATGGCCACGCCATCCTATCGCGCGCGCTCGGCGCTTTCTCGAAGCGTCATACGCAGGTCGAGGTCACCGTGCGCTATGCCCATTCCGGGGCACAGATGGCGGCGCTCGCTGCCGGCGAGCTCGATCTGTGCGTGGTGTTCGAATGGCAGGATCCCGCCGGCGGCGAAGTGCTGATGCACGACCCGACCGTGTGGGTGACATCGTCCCTGCATCACATGCATGAGGAACAGCCGGTGCCGATCGCGCTCTACAACCGGGCCGGCTGGTGCAAGGACTTCGCCATCAAATCGTTGGAGCAGCGCGATCTTGCCTATCGTGTCGCCTATACCAGCGACACCACCGGCGGCCTCAAGCTCGCCGTCACCTCCGGACTGGCGATCGCGCCGATCTCGCGCAGCAACATTCCGGACGGCTGTCGTGAACTGACCACGGCGGACGGATTCGGCGCCATCGATTCCTCGAACGTGGTGATGCACCGCAACCCGAACGCGTCAGGCGAGGCGATCGACGGCATGCAGGATGCGATCCGCGAAGCCTTCGTCAACAGGCTCAGTCAGCCGGCGGCATCCTCGTAGAAATGCAGCCTGTTGCCGAACGGATCGGCGACCGATACCTCGCGGGTCTTCCAAGGCGTCTCTTCCACGCCTGGCCTGGCGAAGCGGTAGTTTTTGCCGGTCAGCTCGCCATGAAGAGCCGTGATGTCCTCGACCTCGATGCGCAGGGCGATGCCGGGTGCACCGTCGCCATGATGTTCGCTGAGATGCAGGACGCAGCCGTCGCGGCCGATCGCCATGTAGAGCGGCGCGTCGTCGGCGAAGCGATGTTCCCACTGCACCTTGAAGTCGAGGAAGCCGACATAGAATTCACGCGCCTTGGCAATGTCGAAGATGCGCAGGATGGGTGTGACGGCGCCAAGTCTGGGCATGGTGGTGCAACCGTGCGAGAGGGTTTTCAGGTGGGATGGACGGGGGCGGCAATCCCCTTGTTTTTTCGCAATTCCGGACGGAAAACCGCTTCACACATTTCCTGGAATTGCTCTATTTCAGCTCGAGCAGCCGTTCCAGATAGCTGCGTTCGATGTCAGGGCTGAGCGCATTGCCGAGCCGCTTGCGGATCGCTTCCAGAATCTGGCGGGCGCGCTGGACGTCGATCTCGTCGGGCACCTTCACCGAATCGCCGAAATCGGGACCCTGGCTGGCGCGCGGCCGGCCGAGCGGATCGCGATCGGCGTTCTGCTGGCGGCCGCCTTCCTCGCCGCCACCCTGGTCGCCCTGCATGGCCTGCATCTGCTTCATCATGTCCTTGGCGCCCTTGCGCAGCGCTTCCAGCGCCCGGCCCTGATGGCCGACGGCCGCATCGCCTTCGCCCTCGCCGAGTGCCTGTTCGGCATTGCCCATGGACTTGCCGGCCTCGCCAAATCCTTCATTGGGCTCCATACCCATGCCTTCGAGGCCCTTCTTCAGCTGTTCGAGGTCGCTCTGCAACTGGCCCTGGCCCTGCTGCAGCTGTTTCAGCGCATCGGCGAATTCCTGGGGCGTCATCGGCTTTTGCCGGGCGAGCGGATCGCGGTCTTCGCCGACGCCGGGTCTGTCCTCGTCCTGGCCGCCTTCGCCGAGCTGCTCGTCACGGTTCTGCCCGCGCTGGCGCTCGCCGCGCTGCATCTGATCCATGCGGAAGGTGTCGTTCATCATCTCCTGCTGACGGCGCAGGATCTCGCCCAACTTGTCCATCTGCTGGCGCATCTCGCTGTCCTGCTGGCCGCCTTGCTGCTGACGGC
>NZ_RZRA01000182.1:0-7221 GCF_003998945.1 Mesorhizobium sp. M7A.F.Ca.CA.003.01.2.1
CCCGAGGCCCAGCATCTCGTCGGCGGTGTCGCTGGTGAGTTGATCGAGTTCGCGCGCATTCAGCGGCACCGCGCGAGCGCGAACGAACTCGCGCACGATTGGACGGATCTCGTTCAGGATCTCATCCTTGGAAGCACTTTCAAGCGCGGTCAGGTTGAACCGGTCGATCAAGTGGCGATGCAGCTCGACCTTGATCGTCAGGAAATCGTCACCATGCGATTGAATATCAACGGCTGGCAGAAGAGCCGGAGCAACAGGCTGCACCGCCAGCGGCTCGACCTTTGTCACTGCCTGCTGTTCGCTTGGCCCCTTGATGAACCGTCCCAGCATAATTGCTTATACTCCCCTCGGACACGCATTAGCGGAAACTAAACGTTAACCAACGAGCGCACAAGCGCCTGGATGCCCGGCGCACAGCCATTACTTTCGGCATAGTTAAGATCAAGGACCGCAAATCCCTTGATTATTTGGTGCAGAGGGCATGCGGAGTTCCCCAAATTTATCCTCAGCTCTCAGGCTCATGCGCCCGCGCCGCGAAAATTAGCAAAACTCCCGCTTAAGTCCTTAGATATAAAGGAATATGCATTTCTTCTAATGCTTCCACGGTTTCGCCACATGAGCGGCTAAATTGTGAATGAATGGTTAAGGGCGATCGAAAAATGAAAAGAATCAATCCCTTGATAAGATTTCACTTTGCCACCTTCTTGCCGAATCAGGTACATGAAAGTTAAGGAACCCTTAATGTCGTTTGACTCTGCATTTTCTCGGGACCTAGGATCGAGATGACGGGGGATGCTTGGGTATGGATTTCATCTCTTGCTCTGTCTCGTCGGGTTCCAACCTCCAAAGGGAGAAATTGACATGAAGAAGCTCATGACGATGACCCGGCAGTTCCGCGACGATGAAAACGGCGCTGCCATGGTCGAATATTCCATCCTCATCGGCATCATTGCCGCGGCGTCGATCGTGACGATCATCGCTATCGGAGTGTGGGTGAACGGCTCGTTCACCAATCTCTGCAGCAAGCTGACGGGCGTTGCTGGCGTGACGAACTGTACTGTTGCTACGGCTACTCCTGGTCCCTGATCATTTTCCAATCGGGACCCGGATCTGATCCGGGTCCCTGTTGCCCGATATGTTGCCTTTCTTGGGGTTTTTGGGACCATGCGCGCGAACACACTCATCATGATCGTTCTTGCCGGTATTTTCGGTGTCCTGGCGGTTGTGCTGGTCAATATCTGGCTGGCTGGCCAGCGAAGCGCCATGGCGCAAACGGGTATTGTTCAAGGCAGCACTGTCGTGGTTGCGGCGATACCACTGAAATTCGGCGATGCGCTGAGTGCGGACACATTGCGCGAAGTCGCATGGCCGGCGGGCGCAATACCGGCAGGCGCTTTCAAGACGACAAAGGAAGCCTTGGCCGGCGAAGGTACAAGGCAAGCGCTTCAGACCATCAGCACCAACGAACCAGTCCTCGCCAGCAAGATCACTGGGCCAGGCCAACGCGCCACACTTTCGGCGGTGCTTGGCGAAGGCATGAAAGCTGTTTCCATCAGGGTGAACGACGTGCTCGGCGTCGCCGGCTTCGTCTTCCCGGGTGACCGGGTCGATGTGCTGCTGACGCGAACGGTGCGCGGCGATGATGGAGCGGACAAGAGTTTCGTCGATGTGCTGCTGCAGAGCATGAAGGTGCTCGCCATCGACCAGGTGGCCGATGTGAGCAAGGACAGCCCAACCGTGGTGAAGTCCGTAACGCTGGAAGCCAGCACCAAGGACGCGCAGAAGCTGACGCTTGCGGCAGGCGCCGGCCAATTGTCGCTGGCGCTTCGCCAGGCCGCCGCCAGCAAGGGCGAAATGACCGAGCGGGTGACGCTTTCCGACCTGACCGGCGAAACGCCGGCCGATGTCGCCGCCAGGCAGGCGGAGCTCGACAGGAAGGCAGCGGCCGAAGCGGAGGCTACAGCCGAGCGCAAGCGCGCCGAGGACAAGATTGCCGGGTTGACGCAGGCTGTGGAGCGGGTGGGAAGCCGCCTCGACGAGTTGGGCAAGGTAAAGCCTGCTCCGATCGTGATGGCGGCACCGCAGCCGGTCGTCAAGGAAGTGGTCAAATATGTGCAGCCTGAGCCGCCGGCGCGGGCAACGATCGGCGTTTTTCGGGGTGTGAAGCTCGAGACATATGACGTGCCGCGACAACCATGATAAGGTGCGGCTAATAAACGGGACTGCCACCGGCAGCGAGTGGGGAGACGGGGATGCGGGGATATTGCTTAGGGATAGCGACGGCCGCGTTGTCGTGCCTAGGGGCGCTGTTGCTGTCGGGCCTGGCGGCCAATGCGGCCGACCGCTTCATCGATGTGTCGACCCCCAGCGTTCATCGGATTTTCCTGCCGATGTCGCAATCGGTGACGATCCAGGTGAGTGCCAATCTGGGCGACATCGTCGTTGGCGACGAGAAGATCGCCGATGCCCAGCCAATGACCGACCGCACGCTCTACGTCATCGGTAAGGGCGCCGGCACCACCACGGTTAATCTGTTCTCCACCGATAAGCGCTCGCTCGGCGCCCTCCAGATCGAGGTCGGCGTCGATGTCAGCGACATGGCGCAGGCGATCCGCCAGGTCGCGCCAAAGTCGCGCATCGAAGTGGGCTCGGTCAATGGCAGGGTCAGGCTTGGCGGGCATGTGAAAGATGGCGCTACGCTGGCGGCGATCATGGCGGTTGCGCAGCAATATGGACCCGATGCCGTCATCAACTCCGTCATCGTCGACGACAGCCAGCAGGTCAATTTGGAAGTGCGCGTGCTGGAAGCCAAGCGCAACACCGGCCGCGACCTCGGCGTGTCGATCAAAAGCAGGAACGGCGATGGCACAACCCGTACCGGTACCGGTGTTGCTGCCGTTGACGAGGACGGTGTCGTGCTCGGACCGGGCGGTCTGCTCAGCGGCCTCCTGTCCAACTCGGCGCCCTTCGGAGCGCTTATCACGCGCGTCATCGACAGCAACATCAAGGTCGACCTGATCATAGAGGCGCTCGAGTCCAAAGGCGCGGTGCGCACGCTCGCGAACCCCAACCTCACCACGCTTTCCGGCGAGCAGGCCAGCTTCAACGCCGGTGGTGAAGTGCCTATTCGCAGTCTGGACAAGGACGGCCAGGTAAACATCGTGTACAAGCAATTCGGCGTCAATCTTCTGTTCACGCCGGTCGTACTCGACGACGGCAAGATTCATATGAACCTGGCGCCGGAGGTCAGTGACCTGACCGGCTTCACCACCGCCGGCGACCCGATCTTCACCAACCGCAAATTGTCGACCGTCGTCGAATTGCGCGACGGCCAGAGCTTCGCCGTCGGCGGGCTTCTGTCCAGCAAGACCACCAAGCTCCAGGATCAGGTGCCTTGGCTCGGCCAAGTGCCTGTGATCGGGACGCTGTTTCGCAGTTCGAGCAACCAGAAGGAAGAGACCGAGCTGGTCGTCATCGTCACGCCGCATATCGTGCGGCCGGTGAAGCCTGGGGAGCAGTTGGCGACACCGTTCGACAAGACACGGCCCGCCAACGATCCGGAGTTCTTCGTGCTCGGCCAATTGGAAGTGACCAAGGACATGGTCCGCAAATATGAAACCGGCGAAGGCGTCACCGGCCCCTATGGCCACATGCTCGACTTCAAATCGAAGGACAAGATGCTCTATGTCAAGAAATAGCGCCTTGATCCTCATTCTGTGCGCCAGCGCCCTGTCGGGCTGCGCCGCGGACTATCTGAACCATTATGATTCGGTGACCCTGGCCGCCGGCGACACGCAGAAGTTCAATTCGCTGCTGCAGACGGTCGACCCGCTCAACCCGGCGTCCCGAAACACACATATCGAAGGCGACGGCGCACGCGCCGCAGCCGTTGCCCAAGGCTACAAATATCCACCGCCACCGCCGCCGCCACCAGCGATCACGGTCAATGTCGGCGGGTCGGGTGTGACACAGTGAACTGAACGAAGGGATGCGCAGGGCGCCGGGCATGCGAGGGGCTCTGGCGCAGGAAAGCAGAGAGTAAGGTCATGTTGGGGACCATTCGTGCCTTCTGGAACGATCAACGCGGCATCGCGATGATCCTCGTGGCAATCATGCTGCCCGTGCTTATCGGCTTCGCTCTGCTGGCCATCGATATGAGCCGAGCCAACGGACTTCACAACGATCTGCAAAAGGGAGTTGATGCCCTTGCTCTGGCAACGGCAGCGGAACTGGATGGCAGATCGGATTCGATCACCAGAGCCAATCTGGCCAAGACTACCCTTCTCACCAACAAGACCAAGTTTTCAACGGCAGGCGATCATACACTCGCTCTAGCCGATGTGACCGTTACATACTTGACCGGGATACCGGCCGACGACAGCATCAAGTTGAGTGCCGCTGGTGTCGACGCCAATGGTGTGAACTGGGCAAGCACCGACCCTAAAGCCGTGACATTCTCACTGGTGACCGTGAACCCGTCCGGCCTGGCGGATGGTGCCGGGGCCTTCGAAGCGATCTTTCCGGCAAGCGTTGTCAGCGGCAGCAACACATTCGACATCAGACCTCAGGCTGTGGCCGGATTTGTCCAGTCGATCTGCGAAACGGTGCCGATCTTCATGTGCAATCCGTTCGAGACGACCGACCCGTTGACCAGCAAAACGATCCAGCAGGCGTTCGCGTCGGGGGACACCTATAGCCGCGAATTTCGTATTCTGAAAGTCGATAGCAACCCCGGCCCGGGCAACTTTGGCCTGCTGGAAAACGGCCTGACCTCGATACAGGAGGGGATGGCCAAGGGGACCGCCGGCACCTGCTACAGCCGCACTTCGCTGACCACGAAAACGGGTGTCACCTTGGGTCAGGTCAATACTGGCCTGAATGTCCGGTTCGATCTCTATCAGGGCAATCTGAAAAATAACACAGACCTTGGCTACCGCCCGGCGAGCAATGTCCGCAAGGGGGCCAGCAAGAACAGCAATTGCAACAAGTTTGATGTCGCGACGGATGGTTCCGCGTTGCCTCTCCCGGATGGCACCGGCTATGACTCCGCTAAGGGCATGACGCTGCCGATCGCGGCGAATTCCTTCTGGACCGCCTACTGGGCCGCCAATCATAAGAACGCAGCGTATCCAAACCTCCCGGCGAAGACCGACCCTCTCAAGCGGAACGTTCCCGCCTCCAGGTATGATGTCTACAACTATGAAATCGCGGCCGGAATCGTGGGCGACAAATCGAAAGGGCCTTCGAACGAAGTTGGAACGCCTTCCTGCTACAAGGGGGACCTCACCAAGGCGGATCCGAGCCGCCGGCTGATAAACATGGCCATTATCGATTGCAAAGCAAACCAGGCGAAGCTGAACGGCCACACCGCAGTCCGACCGGATGGCTATGCAAGCGTCTTCATAAACAACCCTATCCAGAAGGTGAATCCCAACGACGAGGACAATCCGGACGGTACAGGCGCCGAGAAGGCTATCAGCCTTGAGATCGTCGATGTCGATGGCGGATTTGCCAACAACACCCTGGTAGACAAAGCATTCCGCAACGAAGCCCAGTTGTATCGGTAGCGCTGACATGACCAGGCTCCGCAGAATCATTGGACGGTTCCAAGGCGACGAAAGTGGCGCCGCTTTGGTGGAAGCCGCGATCACGATACCACTCGTATTGCTGTTATCGGCCGGTGTGTTCGAGTTCTCCAACATCCTGAATACGCGGATGCTTCTCGAAGCTGGCGTTGAGGATGCGGGGCGCTACATGGCACGATGCAGCAGCGATTGGGCGACTTGCAAGGGCCGAGCCCAGAACCTTGCTGCCAATGGGGCGGTCGCTAACGGCAGCGCCAGAGTGACCGGATGGCTGCCGGCGGCGGTTGACATCACCAAGGCGGTCTCGCTGGACGCGGTTGATGCCGCCACGGGCACGCAACTTTATCTCAGCAGCACGACCAAAGTCGATGTCGTGGACGTCAGCACCTCCTATTCTTATCCGGACGTTGGATTCTGGTCGTATCTTGGCTTTGGAGCCCTGACCCTCAGTGTATCCCATCAGGAACGGGTCATTGGATGGTGATGGGGCGCACCAAGTTTTGGGCTAGCCAGTCCGGAACGACAATGGTCGAAATGGCCATAGTGATGCCGCTGCTGTTGACGCTTTTGCTTGGCTTCATCGATTTCGGCTACGCCTTTTACCAATGGAATGCCGGGAATAAGGCGGTGCAAGCCGGCGCAAGGCTGGCGCAGATTTCTACACCTGTCGCCAGCGGGCTCCTGGCCGAGACGATAACGCAGACCGACCTAACTAAAGTCGGCACTGCGGTACCCGCAAACACTTACAACTATATCTGCACCGCCAACACCGCTGGAAGCGTCTCTTGCGTTTGCGGCACAGGCGCTACGTGCCAGAACCTCAATGTAAGCCAAGATGCCTTTAATTTCATTTTCAGCGGCAACAGCAGCCGGCCCGGAATGCAGACATTCCTGCCGATGTTGGCCAAGTCCGAAGTCAGGATTCAATACCAGGCTTCCGGCCTCGGCTACTGGACGCGTCCCAGCGGACCGGTGCCGACCATCACGGTGAGCATCACCAACCATCCCTTCCAGTTTTTCTTCCTGGGCGGACTGCTCGGCTTCAACAACATCACAATGCCCTCCATGCTGAGCACGGTCACGGGCGAAGACATGAAGAGTACCTGGCCATGAACGCCATCAACACCAAGGTTACGCCGACCAAGCGCAAGCAGGTGGCGCTGTTTTCGTCGGATCCGAATTTCAAGCGCGATGTGGCGACGCGGCTCGATGCGCTGGCGATCTATGACGTCAGGGTTTCCGAGACGAGCGATTTTCTGAAAGGACCGCCGGCGGACACACGCCCGGGCATCGTCATCCTCGATCTCGGCAATGGCGAGCTGCTCGGCAGGCCCGGCATCGTCGAGGCGCGCGCACTGTGGGCCAGCGTGCCGCTGATCGCGGTTTCCGACGAGCTGAGCTCGGAGCAGACGCGCGTTTTGGTGCGCATGAACGCCTCGGACTGGCTGCACAAGCCGCTCGACGGCAAGGAACTGCTCAATGCGGTGACCTTCCACGACACCGGCAACCAGGGAACCAAAAGCCGGATCATCACCTTCATCAGCGCCAGCGGCGGCGCCGGCGCCACGACGCTGGCGCTGTCGGCGGCCGAATTCCTGGCGTCGAAATCGGGCGAGCGCGCGGCGTCCACCTGTCT
>NZ_RZRA01000183.1:0-7218 GCF_003998945.1 Mesorhizobium sp. M7A.F.Ca.CA.003.01.2.1
TGCTATTCCTTCGTCATCTACAACCGAGACTTTTCGAACGCCCTGCACGACGCCGATGGCAACTCCGTCGCCCAGGGCAACTACGACATCGCGGTCCATGTCGGCACACTGCACAACACGTGTAAGGAAGTGATCCGGGTCTTCGAAGGCGATATGGCACCCGGCGATGTCTACGCAATCAACGATCCTTATGCCGGCGGTACGCATTTCAGCGACGTTCGGCTCGTCCGGCCGATCTTCGATGAAGACAAACTGATCGGCTTCTCCAAGTCGAACGGACACTGGTCGGATCTCGGCGGCTCGGTGCCGGGCTCCTTCGACGTCACCGCCCGCGACATGTTCCGCGAAGGGCTGCGGATAACGCCGCTGCGCCTTTTCCAGCGCGGCCGCTTCTGCTCCGATGTTGCCAACATGATCGCGGCCAACACGCGCGATCCCGCATCGATCATTGGCGACATCCATTCCCAGGCGCAAGCGACGCAGGCGGCCGAGCGCGAACTGCTGCGGCTGGTCAAGAAGTACGGGCGCGGCCAGGTCATGCGCGGTATGGAGGAGGTTCAGGACTACGTCGAACGTGCCGTGCGAAAGCGTCTGGCGGAGCTGCCCGACGGCACCTGGGAGACGGTCGACTACATCGACCGGGATCTCGGTGCCGGCGAGGGCATGATCCCGATCCGCATCAAGATGACGATCAAGGGCGACACGATCCACTACGATTTTACGGGAAGCCACTCGACCATTGCCTCGATGTATAATTCCGCACCGGGCGCGACCTTCTCGGCCGTGGTCGCCGGCATGAAAACCTTCTTTCCGGACCTCCCGCTCAACAGCGGGTTTTACCGGATGATCGAGGTGACCGCGCCGAAGAACAGCATCGTCAGCGCGGAATGGCCGGTGGCGGTGACCGGGTTCCTGATGCCGTTTGAAAAGATCATGAACGCGATCTTCGAGATGTGGTCGAAGATCATGCCCGAACGCGCTATCGCCTGCGCCTTCAACCTCGAATATCTGCTGGCCGGGGGACGGGATGCGCGCAAACCCGAAAAGCCGATCTTCATGTTCTACGAATGGCTGCCTGGCGGCTGGGGCGGGCGCAACGGCAAGGATGGTGCCGATGTCACCACCGCCTGCTTCGGAACCGGGCTGATGTCGCAGCCGAACGAAGGCAACGAGCGGGTCAATCCCACTCGGACGCTCGAGTTCCAGATCAAGCAGGATTCAGCCGGGCCCGGCAAGTGGCGGGGCGGCGTCGGCGTGCAGAAGACCTCATTGCTGCTTGAGGCTGAAAATGCCGTCATGTCCTATATTTGCGACCGCGAGCGTGCTGTCGTCTGGGGTGTCGAAGGAGGCCTGCCGTCGATGCCCCACGGCTTGACCATGAAGCGCGCCGGAGAAGAGACCGAGATCTGGCTCGGCTCCGTATTCTCCGATTACTCCGTCCACACAGGCGACCAGTTCGCTCGTCCGACGGCCGGCGGCGGTGGTTTCGGCGATCCACTGCAGCGCGAGCCCCGCAAGGTGATGGAGGACGTGATCGACGACTACGTTTCCCTGGAGCGTGCCAGGACTGACTACGGTGTGGTGATCCGCGAAATCGACCGCGACCTGTGCCAGTACGAAATCGACGAGACGGCGACCGAAGCCTGCCGTACCGACATCCGGGCGAAACGGAAGGGCTGGGCACGCATGGATCCCGAGGAGGTCGCGCGCAAATACCGCTCCGGCGAGATCGATACGCTCGATGCGGTTCGGCACTATGCCGTGATCCTCGACTGGGAGACCGGCGAACTACTTCCCAAAACCACCGCCCAGTTCCGGGAGAGTTTTGAGAAACGGACCGTCACCCACTGGGTCTGAGCGCCAGCGAGCGCGCCGCAATCTTGCGGGCGCTCGCGGGATGCCAGAGTTATCTGTTTTTTCGATACCATATTCAAAGAATTACTATTTCACAGGAACCTAAAGCTGGAGCAACAATGTCGCAGCGCCGCGAAGGTTGGCTGCTCCGAGGGGTATGACAGATGGCACCAGGCGTGGGACGATCGTTCACCGCGGCCAGCACACTTGAAGAGGCAATGGCAGCACGCCGGCAGGGCGCGGTGGTGCTTGCAGGCGGCACCTGGATGATGCGTGATCCCCAACGCGGGGTCGACCTTCCCGACGCGGTGGTCGCACTCGACCGAATACCGGCCTTGTCCAAGGTCGAAATCGACTCGGACCATGTCGTGATCGGCGCAGCTGTTACCCACGCAGTCCTTGGCCGCGCATTGCATGGGGCAGCGGGCTTCGAAGGTCTGGTTGACGCGGCGGAGAACGCGGCCAATCCCGGTATCCGAAGGGTCGCCACCGTGGGCGGTAACCTTTGTGCCCTCGACTTTGCCGCCGCCGATCTCGCCCCTGCGCTTCTCGTCTGTGAGGCGACGGTGGAGCTGGAGACGTTCGAAGGCCCAAAACTCATCGGTATTTCGGATTTCCTCAAAGACAGGCATGCGCTGCTGGCAGAGGCGATTGTGACGAGAATTCATCTGCGCCGCGACCTTGTCGCAAGCGCGCATATCCGCCTGCCGCTTCGGAAGGCTGGCGACTATCCGGTCGCCGTCGTCTCGCTTGCGGTGGACAAGGACAAACGATGTCGCATCGCCGTCGGCTCGGTGGAGCCGGTAGCGCGGCGCTGGACGGCGCTCGAACAGGCGATGAGGGCAAGCCAGGCCTCCGCGCTCGATCCGGAGCGCGCTGCCGGGCTTGCACTAGAGCACAATGATTTTCAGGGCCGCGACGGCAGGGAAGCGGAGGGTTGGTACCGGCGCCAGGTTCTTCCGCCGCTGGTCAAGCGCGGTGTTGCCGCACTTCTCAAGACCGAGGGCCTGGCATGGTTGTGACATTCCAGCTGAATGGCGAGGACTGCAGCTTTCACGGCGATCCGATGACGCCGCTCGTCGACATCTTGCGGCGGGAACGATTCCTGACGGGGACCAAAGCCGTGTGCCGCGAAGGCTTCTGCGGCGCCTGCACGGTGCATGTCGACGACGAAGCGGTGCCGTCCTGCCTGAAGCCGATTGGCCTGGTCCAGGGGTGCGCGGTCACGACCATCGAGGGATTGAGCTCCGGAAACCAGGCGCTGCATCCGCTCCAGGCCAATCTAGAGGCCGCCGATGCCGTGCAATGCGGCATGTGTTTTCCAGGAATGGTTATGAGCCTTTCGGCGTTCGTGCGTGACAATCCGCATGCGAGCCGTCCCGACATCAAGGCCGCGATGGTCGGCAACATCTGCCGCTGCACCGGATATGAGCGGATCGTCGACACCGTGGCCGACTGCCTTGACCAAGCGCGGAAGGCTGGCCAGTCGGTGGGAGGCCTCCATGTCTGAGCTGTCCGCCACCGTGATGAATCTTCCCCGCCGCGATGCGCAGGACAAGCTGCGCGGGCGGACGAAATACACCAACGACCGGGTTCGCCCCGACATGTTGCATGCCGTGCTGCTGCGGTCGACCGTTTCCGCGGGGCGTATCCGCAAGCTCGACCTTTCGGCGGCACTTCGCTGTCCTGGCGTGCGCGCGGTGGCGACCGGCGCCGACGCGCCAGGCCTCTACGGCATCGGCATTGCCGACCATCCGCTCCTGGCCATCGACACCATCCGCTATCACGGCGAGCCGATCGCCGTCGTTGCCGCCGAAACGGAGAAGCAGGCGCGGGCGGCGCTTGCCGCCATCATGCTTGAGGTCGAGCCGCTGGTACCGGTGTCCACCATGGCCGAGGCACTCCAGCCCGCCGCCCGTCTCGTCCACGAGGGCTGGCGCGGCTATGAGGTGATCACCGAGGGCGGCGCACGTGCCGGCAACATCGCATGGGAGGCAAAATCCAGCCGCGGCGACGTCGATGCGGCCTTCGCCCGTCCCGACATACGCATTGTCGAGAGCAGCTTCACCGTCGGCCGGCAGAGCCATGTGCCTTTCGAACCGCGCGTTGCCATCGGCTCCTGGGAGGACGGCCGTGCTCACATCCAGACCTCGACGCAGGTGCCTTGGACAGTTCGCAACGTCACCGGAAGGGTCATGCAGCTTGCGCCCGGGCGTGTGCGGGTCACCGTGCCGCCTGTCGGAGGCGGGTTCGGCCTGAAATTCGATGCGTCCATCGAGCCGATCACGGCACTTCTGGCGCGGATGACCGGGCGCACGGTGGTCCTGGAAAACACCCGGCAGGAAGAGATGGCAACCTGCCTCTGCCGCGAGAATGCGGAAATCCGCATTCGCTCCGCTGTCACCGCCGAAGGATACATCGCCGGACGCGAGGCGGTCGTGCTGATGGACTGCGGCGCGTATGGCGGCGAACAGGTTTTCCTGACAACGATGACGGCGCACACGCTGGGCGGCAATTACAGGGTTGGCGCAACGCGGCTCGTCAGCCGCGCCGTATACACCAACACACCACCCAACGGCGCTTTCCGAGCTTGCAACGGCGTCTACAACACCTTCGCGTTGGAGCGACACACCGACGAAATCTGCGATGCGCTAGGCTTCGACCCAATGGAGTTCCGGAAGAAAAATGTCCTGGGAGATGGCGATCTCGGTGCCACGGGGCAGGTTTTCGAGGCCGACGTGCTGGGTCCGATGCTCGATCGCATGGAGACACTGCGCGCCAGCACCGGTACATCAGAGGCCGAGGCCGACGGCAGGCTCTATGGAATTGCGACCACGGTCGGCACATGGTTCGTTTTCGTCGGGCCTTCGGCGGCGACGGTGAATTTGAACGCCGACGGCAGCGCAACGCTGGTCACCTCGGGTGTGGAGATCGGATCCGGCACGATGGTGCAATCCCTGCCGCAGATCGTGGCTGGGCAGCTCGGGCTTGCTCCCGACCAGGTGATCGTGCGCGAAGCCGATACGGATGCCGCCGGTCTCGATGTCGGCGTTGGCGGTGGGCGCACCACCGTGTCCATTGGTGCCGCGAGCATCGCCGCCTGCGCGGAAGTGCGGGAGAAGCTGCTTCGGACCGCCGGCGAGATGCTCCAGACCCGACCGGAAGACCTGGTGCTGCGGGACGGTCGTGTCGAGATCACGGGACGTCCCGGTTCCGGCATGTCGATCCCCGCTGTCGTCGCCCATGCACAGGCAACCACTGGCCCGATCACCGGAAGCGGGGCCTTTGCCGCCAGGAACACTCCGGCAATGTCCGGCTGCGCGATGGGGCATTTCATCGATGCGCTCGACATTCCCGTCTTCGTCGTTCACGAGGCCGAGGTGGCGGTTGATCCGGACACCGGCCATGTCGAGGTGCTGGCCTATCGCGTAGTTCAAGATGTCGGCCGCGCGCTCAACCCGCGCGCCATCCTGGGCCAGATACAGGGCGGCGTGGTACAGGGGCTCGGCTATGCGTTGCACGAGGAGGTGACGCTCACCGCCGACGGATGCATCGCGCAGGACGATTTCGAGACTTATCGCCTGCCGCTGGCGCAGGATGTGGTTCCGGTCGCCGCCGACCTTTACGAGGGCGCGCCGTCGATGGGGCCTCTAGGCACCAAGGGTGCGGGCGAGGTCCCGATCCTGGCGGTGGGCGCGGCGATCGGCTGCGCTGTGGCACGCGCCATCGGCAAGCCGGTGCGGCAGCTGCCACTGACGCCGCCGCGCGTGCTTCGACTGCTGCATGAGCGCGAACCACCGCCGGAATTCCCGCACATCGCCCCCGGCTGGGCGTTGAACACTCTGGGCTGAGGCAAGTAAACCATGGTCACCCTGAACTGCGACATGGGCGAAAGCTACGGCAACTGGCGCTTCGGTGACGATGCCGGCATCATGCCTCATATCGATTGCGCCAACATCGCCTGCGGCTTCCACGCCTCCGATCCATGGACGATGCTGAAGACCGTGCGGCTCGCCCTTTCGCATGGCAAGCGGGTCGGCGCGCATCCCTCCCTTCCCGATCGTGAGGGGTTCGGCCGGCGCGAAATGAGACTTCAGCCGGAGGAACTGACAGCTGCCTTCCTCTATCAAATCGGTGCTCTGACAGGGATGCTGGCCGCCGAGGGCGGGCAACTCAGCCATGTCAAGCCGCATGGCATCATTTACGGCATGGCCGCGCACGACGTCGACACTGCCCGGGCAATTGCCGCGGCGGTCAAGCCGTTCGGCGTCCCTCTCTTCGGCATGGCGGGAACCTGTCACGAGACGGCGGCAGCCGAACTCGGCGTTGCCTTCGTGGGCGAGTTCTTTCCCGATCTTGCCTACGCTCCCGGCGGCAGCCTGATCATCCCGCGCGTCCAGTCGGCCATCGACCTGACGCTTGCCGAGCACCGCATGATGGGGGCGCTTACTCGAGGCGAACTCGTCACGACAGACGGCACGATCCGCCCGGTCGACTTCGACACCGTCTGCATCCACTCCGATCCGCCGAATGCGCGCGACGTCGCCGCGCTGATGCGGCGGATCATCGACACTCATTCCAACGGCCTGCCATGATTCATTCTCCCGAATCGTGAAAGCTCCACGCAAGGGACTCGAGGACTATCTCGAACTCACTGCCCGAACCATTTCTCCAAGCCGCTGAGGACTTCCATGGATGCGCTTTCCAACTCTCTCGCCGCCGCCGACATCGCCACCACCATGCACCCCTACACCAACCTGCGTCAGCACGAAGAAACCGGGCCGCTGATCATCAGCCGCGGCGACGGCATCCGTGTGTATGACGAACGCGGCAAGGAATACATCGAAGGGCTGGCCGGGCTCTGGTCGGTGGGCGTCGGCTTTTCGGAAAAGCGGTTGGCCGACGCTGCCTATCAGCAAATGCTGAAGCTGCCCTACTACCACACCTTCTCCTCCAAGGCGCATGAGCCATCCATCCGGCTCGCGGAGAAACTCGTGGAGATGACGCCGGAAAACCTGACGCGTGTCTTCTTCACGTCGTCGGGCTCGGAAGCCAACGACACCATCGTCAAGATGATGTGGTTCATGAACAACGCGCTGGGCCGGCCAAAAAAGAAGAAATTCCTGGCACGGACCAAGGGCTATCACGGCATCACCGTCGCCTCCGGCAGCCTGACAGGCTTGCCGGTCAACCATCGCGACTTCGATCTGCCGGCCATTCCCGTTCGCCACCTGACCTGCCCGCACTTCTATCGCTTCGGCATGGCAGGCGAAGACGAAGCCGCCTTCACGGCGCGCCTGCTCGCCGAGCTGGAAGCGGTGATCGCCGAAGAAGGGGCTGACACCATCGCAGCCTTCATAGGAG
>NZ_RZRA01000184.1:0-7210 GCF_003998945.1 Mesorhizobium sp. M7A.F.Ca.CA.003.01.2.1
GCATATTACTACTGGGGCAAGGACCCGACATGGGCGCTCGGTGCGGCGGTTCCCTTTTCGCTCAACGCACGCGGCATGAATGCCTGGCATTACCATGGTGGCGGCATCGACCTGTTCAACGAGTTTCTCGCCACGCAGGGCCTTTTCGGCCTGCCGGGCGGCAACACCGGCGTGCAGATGGGTGGCTGGTTCCGAAAGGAAATCAACACGGTGGCCGACCTTTCCGGCCTCAAGATGCGAATCGGCGGTTTTGCCGGCAAGGTGGTGCAGAAACTCGGCGTCGTGCCGCAGCAGATCGCCGGCGGCGACATCTATCCGGCGTTGGAAAAAGGCACCATCGACGCGGCCGAATGGGTCGGCCCCTATGACGACGAGAAGCTCGGCTTCTACAAGGTGGCGCCCTATTATTACTATCCCGGCTGGTGGGAGGGCGGCCCGACCGTCCACCTGATGTTCAACAAGGCGAAGTACGAAGAGCTTTCGCCAACGTACAAGTCGCTGCTGCACACTGCCGCGCAGGCGGCCGACGCCAACATGCTGCAGAAATACGATTATCTGAACCCTGCGGCGGTGAAGCGGCTGGTGGCCGGCGGCGCGAAACTGCGCCCGTTCAGCCAGGAGATCATGGCCGCCTGCTTCGAAAAGGCCAACGAGGTCTATACCGAAATGGAAGCTTCCAACGCCCCGTTCAAGAAGATCTGGGAATCGATCAAGGGCTTCCGCAAGGAGCATTATCTCTGGGCACAGGTGGCCGAATACAATTACGACACCTTCATGATGGTCCAGCAGCGCAACGGCAAGCTGTAGTCGTTTGTACTTCTGCTCAAAAGCTCTCTGGGCGGACCCCGCTTAGAGAGCTTTTCTGTATATGCCGGGAGGCGAAGCCGGCGGTTCAGCCGCGGCGCGGCACCACCAGAACCTTGACCTCGCCGGGCGCCGGCGGATTGGCGATCACCGCTGGCGCTTCTTCAAGCGACACCTGCCTGGAGATCAGCCTGTCGATCTCGACCGCACCGGAAGCGATGAGTTCGGCGGCGCGGCGATGGGTGTAGGGATTGAGGAAGGAACCGAGCACCTTCAGTTCCCGGAACAACAGGTCGAACGGCTCGAATTCCGCTTTCATGCCTTGCGGCGTCACGCCGACAATGACGACCGTGCCGCCGGCTCGGGCCAGGCGCATGGACTGCTCGACGGTCTCTCGCACGCCGGCGCATTCGAAGACGACGTCGACGCCACCTGGCGCCAGACCGGCCGGTCCGGCGATCGCATCGATGACATCGGTGGCTGTCGGATCGATCGTCGCTGTCGCGCCGAGGTCCTCGGCGAGGGCGCGCCGCGAAGCCTGCCTGGTCGACAGGATGATGGTCGTGGCTCCCGCCAGTCTTGCCAGCTGCACGGTGAGCAGGCCGATCACGCCGCCGCCAAGCACGACCACCGAGCTGCCCGGTTTGATACCGGCAAGGTCGACGCCGTGCAGGCAACAGCCGAGCGGCTCGCAGAAGGCACCGTGCAGGGGGTTCAGGCCTGCAGGCAGGACGAAAGCCTGCTTCTGCGGCAAGGCAAGATATTCGGCAAAGCCGCCGTCGCGATGAATGCCGATCGCGCACAGATTGCTGCAGAGATTGACTTGTCCCGCGTGACAGTGTGCGCAGCGCCCACAGGCTATGTTGGGGTCGCCGGTAACACGATCGCCGATGGCAAAACCCGAGACCGATGTTCCGATCGCCTCGACGATGCCGGAAAACTCATGGCCGGGCGTCACCGGTGGCGTGCAGGGAAATTCACCGTGAAACAGATGCCGGTCCGTGCCGCAGACGCCGCAGGCTTCGATGCGCACCAGTAGCTCATCCGCACCGATGTCAGGCATGTCGACGTCGCGCAGCGTGATGCCGCCCACTGCTTCCAGCCGCACCGCTTTCATGGTCTTGACCATGCCGGTTCAGTTGAAGCTTGGCGGTTGCGACAGGTCGGGCTGTGGCGCTGCCGGCTTTGCCGGTGTCGGATCGCCGAAACTGGGCGGTTGCGAAAGGTCAGGAGCGGCCGGCGCCGTGGCGCCACCAGCGGGCGCCGCTCCATCCGCCGGCGGCGTGCCCAGCGGCGACAGGCCGGGCACCTCCGGTACCTTGTAGTCGATGGTGCCCGGATCGACGGTCGTTCCCTTGTAGTGCATCACCATTTGCGGGAAGGCGATGGTCAGCCCGATCATGATCACCTGGATGCAGACAAAGGGCACCGCGCCCCAATAGATCTGGCCGGTCGTCACCGGCGCGATTTGTTTGCCGGTGAGACGATCGAGATAGGGCACGCGCGCGGCCACCGAACGCAGATAGAACAGCGCGAAGCCGAAGGGCGGGTGCATGAAGCTGGTCTGCATGTTGACGCCCAGGAGCACGCCGAACCAGATCAGGTCGATACCGAGCTTGTCGGCGGCGGGCGCCAGCAGCGGTACGATGATGAACGCCAGTTCGAAGAAATCGAGGAAGAAGGCGAGGAAGAAGACGAGCATGTTGACGCCGATCAGGAAGCCGACCTCGCCGCCCGGCAGCGACGTCAAAAGGTGCTCGACCCAGATGTGGCCGTTGACGCCGTAGAAGGTCAGCGAGAACACCCGTGCGCCGATCAGGATGAACAGCACGAAGGACGACAGCCTTGTCGTCGAGGCCAGTGCCTGCTTAACGACGTCAAGCGACAAGCGCCCCTTGGCCGCCGCCATGAACAAGGCGCCGACCGAGCCCATGGCGCCGCCTTCGGTCGGCGTGGCGATGCCCAGGAAGATGGTGCCCAGCACCAGGAAGATCAGCGCCAGTGGCGGGATCAGCACGATGATCACCTGCTGCGCTAGCCTGGACATCATGTTGAAGTTCAGGCGCTTGTCGGCAATGGCGACGATGTAGATGAACAGCACCCCGGCAGTCGCGCCAAGAATGTCGGCATTGTCGCCATGCGCCGGCGCCAGATAACGATATGCCGCGTAGGAAACCGCCGATGTGACCAGCAAAGCCACCAGCAGCGACATCACGCCATGGCCAAGTGTACGGGCCTCGAGCGGCAGCGCCGGCATCGAGTTCGGCCGGATGATCGACATGATCAGGATATAGGACATATAGAGGCCGGTGAGCACGAGGCCCGGGATCAACGCGCCCGCGTACATATCGCCGACCGAGCGGCCGAGCTGGTCGGCAAGCACGATCAGCACCAGCGACGGCGGGATGATCTGGGCAAGCGTGCCGGAGGCGGCAATGACACCGGATGCGAGCCGGCGGTCATAGCCATAGCGCAGCATGATCGGCAGCGAGATCAGGCCCATGGCGATGACGGAAGCCGCCACCACGCCGGTGGTCGCCGCTAAAAGCGCGCCGACGAAGATCACGGCGTAGGCGAGGCCGCCGCGGATTGGCCCGAACAGCTGGCCGATCGTGTCGAGCAGGTCTTCGGCCATGCCCGACCGCTCGAGCACGATGCCCATGAAGGTGAAGAACGGGATGGCCAGCAGCGTGTCGTTCGACATCACCCGGCTGCCGTAGAAATTATCCGGCAATGCGTGCAGGAGCGGCCAGGCGAGGTTGATCGATCCTCCGGAATAGGGAGACAGCAGCACGCCGATGAAGAAGAACATCAAGCCGTTGGCGGCCAAGGAAAAAGCGACGGGGTAGCCGATCAGCAGGAAGATGATCAGCGAAGCGAACATGATCGGCGCCATGTTCTGCGCGATGAACTCCATCACGAACGCACCTCGTCGGCCAGCGCCTTGGCTTCGAGTTCGGCCTGCTCATGCACCGATATGAAGGGATTGGGGTCGTCCATGTCTCCGCGCATGATGGCGATCTTCTTGATGATCTCGGAGATGCCCTGCAGCGCCAGCAGGAAAAACCCGACGAGCAGGATGGCCTTGGCGGGCCAGATGATCAGGCCGCCGGAATTGTTGGACATCTCGCCGCTGCGAAACGACAGCGACACATAAGGAACGAAATAGATCACCATCAGCGTCACGAACGGCATCAGAAAAAAGACATGCCCGAAAAGGTCGATCCAGTGCTGCACGCGGCGTGGAAACAGGCCGTAGACGACGTCGATGCGGATATGTTCGTTCTGCTTCAGCGTATAGGCGGCGGCCAGCATGAAGGCGGCGCCGAACAGATACCATTGCAGCTCGAGCCAAGCGTTCGAGGATATGTCGAACACCTTGCGGATAATGGCGTTGGCGGCGCTCACCAGGATCGCCAGCAGGATCAGCCACGATATCCATTTGCCGATGAACTCGTTGGCGCGATCAATAGTCCTGGATAGAGCGAGAAGCCCTGCCATGCATTCCTCCCTTGTACCGGAGGCGTGCCGGCTTCCCCCTTTTTGTCCGTCACGCCACGTGGTCCAACGGTATGCCGCGCGTGGACTGACGGGTCAACAAGGATAGAGGCAGCGAATATCATCGCATCGCAGACAGTGCCCAATACCGGCGATCTGCCCTCGCGTCATGCAACCAAAGTCTGACGTTTTCAGGCGATTTTGCCGGTGTCGCGGCCGGCGCCGATCAGGATCAGCGTCGTGACCAGGAACAGGTACATCCACGCGTCGCGCCACTCGACCGGGAAGTAGCCGGCCCACAGCGATTCGGCCATGCCGAAGACGGCCGCGCCGAGCGCCGCGCGCGGTGGCGAGAGATAGCCGCCGACCGCCGTCACGAACAGGATCTTCAGTCCGTAGACGAGGCCCGAGCCGAAGCTGACATTGCCGTAATAGAGCCCGGCCATGACACCGGCCAGCGCGGCGCAGAAGCCGCCGAACAGCACCGCGTGCCGGAACACCGCGCGTACGTCGACGCCGCACATCGCGGCAGCCTTGGGGTCGTCGGAGACGGCGCGCCAGCACCGTCCGAAGCTCGACCGGGCAAAAGCCCAGCTTGCCAGCGCGATTGCCGCCACCACCACGGCGCAGTCGATAAGCTGGATGAGCGTCAGCGTTGCCTTGAAGGTCGCGCCCTGCGCGAAAACGATGGGCTGCGCCAGCATCGGCGGCAGCCACAGATCATGCGTGTCGGCGGCGATGCGGCTCGCTTCGGACAGCAGCAGCAGGATGCCGAGCGTCGTCACCACGATTGCATTGGGCGTGCGGTCGGCCAACGGTTCGAAGACACTGCGCGACAGCACGTGGCTGATCAGCGCGGCATAGAGGAACGCAGCGACGACGCCGAGCGCCACCGCCGCCAGCAGCGTCAGCCACAGCACCTGATAGCCGAAGGCCGCGGTCAGGATCATGGTCTGGCCGCAAAAGGCGAACAACGCGCCATAAGCGAGATTGGTGCGGTGCAGGATGCCGTTGGTCAGCACATAGCCAAAGGCGAGCAACGCATACAGCGCGCCCGAATGCAGCCCGTTCAGCACCTGCTGGAAGAAATAGAGCATGCAAAACCTCGAAGCATGCCGCCCAAAAGTGCGAAGCGGTCCTGGCCAACAGCATGCTCAAAAGGCTGCGGAGACCACCGCATCCCGGAGTGAGGTTGCATCGCTGAATCTAACTTGTCAAATACGATTTATCGGTTAGATTTTCGCCATGACGGTATCATGGACCCCGCACCGCTTCACCGGCGGCCTGCTTGCGCTCGACACGGCGAACACCGTCGTGCTGCGCGGCGATCCGGAGCGGACGTTCGACCGCTTCGAAGATCCGGCCGAGATTGCTCGCTTCGCCGACGCGGCGAGCCGCTTTCGCGCCGCCGAGCTTGGCGAAAGGCCGCTGGCGGTATCCTCAGCGGTGGCGATCGCACCCGTCGTGCTGTCGATCCGCGAGGCGACGGACCGGCTGTTTCGTGGAGCGGTGTCGAAGGGCGCGGTCGCCACCGCTGATCTGCCCGGATTCCTGAGCGCCTGCGCCGAGGGTCTTGCCGGCAGCCGGACCGAGATCGGTGTGCCGGGAAGGCCGTTCGGTGATCCCCTGACGCCGATCGCCTTCGAGGCGGCGCTGGCGGTTTCGGCGCTATCGCTTCTGCGCGACGATACCGTCGCAAGGCTCAGGATCTGTCCCAACTGCACCTGGCTGTTCGTCGACAGAAGCCGCAATTCCAGCCGCCTATGGTGCGACATGGCGGTGTGCGGCAACCGTCAGAAGGCAAGCCGTCACTATCGCCGTCGTCGCATGGCGGAAAATGAGGTCAAGAATGCGTAGCGGCCTTTCCCGTTCGATCCTTGTTGGCGCGGCGCTCATCGTGGCCGTTGCGCTCGGCGCCTGCCGCGACACCGGCGACGCCGAAGGCAAGCTGTTCGAGATTTCCGGCAAGATATTCGTTTTCAACTACCGCCTCGCCAGGGCGACTTATGTGGTGACCCTGCGGCCGCTGAAGCCGATGGGAGAGGGCCAGGTGGCGGTCGCCAGCTTCCAGGATCCCGCCGGCGGCGCACCTCTGGTGGTCGAGCAGAAGGTCTGGCCGAAGCTCGACAAGGTGACGCTGGAGAGCCCGGCACTGACCTGCGTCGTCAAGAACAAGCCCTATGCGATTGCCATCAGCATCAAGGGCGCCGACGGCGCGGTCCTGCAGAAGATCGACACCACGCTGATGTCGACGGAAGACCAGTCGATCCTGCCCGACCGGCCGCTGGTCATCGACCAGCTCTACACCGCCAATCCCGATCTCGTCGGCCATCCCGACGGCAAGCTGCCGGGCGAGCCGAAGCCAGATTGCTCGAAAGGCGGCTGACGCGTCGCGGCCGGCCGCGCCGCAGCTGTAATGTTCATGCGCCGGGCAATGTCCGCGGATCGGTTTCATACCCGATTCAGGATGGCCGCGGACTGTTCGTTGCGCGTTGCCTGGCATCTGCGATTTTGTTTGACCTGCCTTGCAAGGGGAGAAAGGATGCGTCATCCGACCCCGACGTTGGCTGCCTGCCCCGCGTGGCCTCCGCAGAGGAAATGCCTGATGACGCTGCACGACGTCGCGCTCGACGACAAGTTCGATCTCGCAAAGGAGCGCATCTTCCTGTCCGGCGCGCAGGCGGTCATTCGCATGCTCTTGATGCAGCGCGAGCGCGACCGTCGCGCCGGCTTGAACACGGCCGGGTTCGTCTCTGGCTATCGCGGTTCGCCGCTCGGCGGCCTCGACATGCAGCTGTGGAAGGCGAAGAAACAGCTCGCCCAGGCTGACATCGTCTTCCAGCCGGGTCTCAACGAGGAGCTTGCCGCCACCGCCTGCTGGGGGGCGCAGCAGACGGAGCTGCTGGGC
>NZ_RZRA01000185.1:0-7207 GCF_003998945.1 Mesorhizobium sp. M7A.F.Ca.CA.003.01.2.1
GGCGTTGGAGAGCGTGTATTCGTGGCCGCAATAGATGGCCGTTTCAGCTGGAAGTGCAGCCAGCTTCTTCAGCGAATCATACATTACCGGCGGCTTGCATTCGAACAGCCGCCCACAACCCAGCGCAAACAGCGTGTCGGCGGTGAACGCCACGCTCGAGGCCGGCAAATAATAGGAAACGTGGCCGGCAGTGTGGCCGGGGGTGGCGATGACTTCGATCCTTTCATCGCCAAGATGGAGAACCGAGCCGTCTTCGACGGTCTCGTCGATGCCGGGGATCTTGGCCTTTTCGGCCTCCGGGCCGACGATGCGCAGCTTGAAGCGCTCCTTCAGCGCCAGATTGGCCTCAACGTGATCCATGTGATGATGTGTGGTCAGGATCATCGTCGGCGTCCAGCCGGTGCGCTTTATCGCGGCCAAGATTGGCGCTTCCTCGGGCGCATCGATGATCGCGGTCTGGCCGCTTTTGGGGTCATGCACCAGCACGCCGAAATTGTCGCTGCGGCACATGAACTGTTCGATTTCGACCGGCATCACATCTCTCCGTTATGGCCGCAGACATAGGGCGCTTGCGGGTCGATGTCATCCCGGATGTCGAATGACATTCCCGGAATGTCGGGTCGTCGCGGCCTTTTGTTGAAACCTGGCGACATCACGGCTACATCCCTGCCATGCATTCCGACATCGTCGATCTTCGCTCGTTCTATTCGACAACGCTCGGCCGGTTCGCCGAGCGTTCGATCACCATGGCGTTGTCGTCGATATGGGCGGCCGTTCCCAACGAGCGGCTGGTTGGTCTGGGCTACACCTTGCCGTGGCTGGAGCGGTTCGGCAGCGACGCCGAGCGGGTCTTCGCCTTCATGCCGGCAACGCAAGGCGCGGTGGTGTGGCCGGCGACGGGGCCGACGGCGACGGCACTGGTCTTCGACGAGGAACTGCCGCTGGTCGATTCCTGCATCGACCGCATGCTGCTCGTCCATTCGCTCGAACATGTCGAGAACCCGCGTGAGACGCTGAACGAGATCTGGCGCGTGCTGTCGCCGGCCGGCCGGGTGGTCATCGTCGTGCCCAACCGGCGCGGTGTCTGGGCGCGCTTCGAGCACACCCCATTCGGCAACGGCCGGCCCTTTTCGCGAGGCCAGCTTACGGAACTGCTGCGCGAGGCCAATTTCACGCCCGCCGCCTGGTCCGATGCGCTGTTCTTTCCGCCATCGCGGCGCCGTTTCATGATGCGCTTCCACAATGTACTGGAGCGCGCCGGCCGGCGGCTGTGGCCGATCTTTTCCGGGGTCATCGTGGTCGAGGCGCAGAAGCGGCTCTATCAAGGCGTGCCGGTGGCGCAGCGCGCATCGCGCCGCGTCTTCGTGCCGGTGCTGTCGCCGCATGGCGCCACCCGGCTTGGCCGTCACAAAGCGGATGCCAAGCCCTTGGCTGCGCGGGTGACGGCTTCGTGATCGCGGCAAGCGTGCCTGACGTCGTTTCCCTGCCTATCTGTCGCAAGCAGACCGACAGCCCATCCGGCAGCTCATACGAACGCCTGTCAAGTTTCTCCATCCGGTTGCAGCACTGACGCAAGGACCTCGGCCATGGCTGATCAACCGGACAATGCCGCCGCCGTTCAGCCGGTTGCCGTGGCGGTCGAGGCCAGCAGCCTGCACGATCAGGTGATGACGATCCGGCGGGCGCTTGCGGGATCGCCGGTTCGCAGATGGTTGCTGTGGACATCGGTCGGCATCATGGCCGTGATCATCGCAACGTCGATCGGCCAGGTTCTGCTCAACCGCTGGAACCAGCCTTTCTACGATGCGCTTGCCCGCCGCAACATGGCGGCCTTTTTGCACCAGCTCCTCGTCTTCGCGGCCATAGCCGGGGGACTTCTGGTGCTCAATATCGGCCAGACCTGGCTCAACCAGATGATCAGGCTCAAGCTGCGCGAGGCGCTGACGCTGGATCTGATCGATCAATGGATGCGGCCGGCGCGCGCCTTCCGTCTGGCCAATGCCGGCGCCATCGGCGTCAATCCCGACCAGCGCATGCAGCAGGACGCCGCGCATCTGTCCGATCTGTCAACCGATCTCGGCGTCGGCCTGCTGCAGTCGTGCATCCTGCTCGTGTCCTTCGTCGGCGTGCTGTGGGAGCTGTCCTCGGGCTTCGTGTTCCACATCGGCGGGACCTCGCTGGCCATACCGGGCTACATGGTCTGGGCCGCCATCCTTTACGCCGGCATCGCCTCCTGGCTGAGTTGGCTGGTCGGGCGGCCGCTCATCCGCCTGAACAGCGACCGCTATACACGCGAAGCCGAGCTGCGCTCCTCGATGGTGCGCGTCAACGAGAATGTCGATGCCATCGCGTTGTATCATGGCGAGGCCGACGCCAGGCGGCGGCTCGAACTCGATCTCGGCACGGTGCTGGGCGCCATGCGGCGCATCTACACCGCCCAGATCAACCTGTCCTGGGTGACCGACACCTATGGCTGGATCACCGTCGTGGCGCCCATACTGGTTGCTTCGCCTGTCTATTTCTCAGGTGATATCAGCTTTGGCGGGCTGATGATGGCGGTCGGCGCATTCAACCAGGTCCACTCCTCCTTGCGCTGGTTCATCAACAACATCGGCAGCATTGCCGATTGGCGCGCCACGCTGATGCGCGTGGCCGATTTCCGCATCGCGCTCGATGAAACCGATGCGTTGCACGACACCGAAAAGCGCATCGCCTTCGGCCAAAACGTCAGTGGCAGCCTGACTTTCGAGAAGCTCGAAGTGGCCTCGCCGGAGGGCTGCACCAGGCTCGCCGACCCGCATGTCGAAATCCGCCCCGGCGAGCGCGTCATGATCACCGGCGATCCCGGTGCGGGCAAGACGCTGTTCTTTCGTGCCATTGCCGGCCTGTGGCCATGGGGAAGCGGCCGGATCGGCCTGCCGGCGGGAGAAACCCCCATATTCGTGCCGCGCGTGCCTTATTTTCCGGTCGGCACATTGCGCGAAGTCCTCGATCACCCGAACGGCCCCGCGCCGGCGGACGATGCCGACATTTCGGCGGTGCTGGCCGAGGTCGGTCTGGGACGGCTATCCTCATCGCTCGACCGCGCCGGGCGTTGGGACCATGAGTTGGGCGATGACGAACAGCGCTCGCTGGCCTTCGCCAGGCTCGCGTTGCGGCAGCCGAAATGGGTGATCATCGACGAGGCGCTGGATGCATTCGACGGCCCATCGCTAAGACGCGTGCTGTCGATGCTCGAGAAGCGTTTGCCGGCGACAGCGATCCTCAACATCGGGCGCGGCCAGCACAACGACCACTTCTTCCCGCGCGCGTTGACGATCGTCAAGGATTCCGGTGCGCCAGCGCTGAAGCCCGCCCGCGTCAGAGCCGGCGCGATCGAACCGCCGCCAGTCGCCGCCCGCGGCAAGAAATGACCTGATATCCGGACGGGGAAGCAAAGCTTTATTTTGCCGTGATCGCGAGGGAAGCTCTTCGGGAGAACAACCTGGCGACGGCCATGCTTGATGCTCTGCGCCTGCTTGCCTGTCTTGCCTGCGCCCAGGCTGCCCCCGCCGCCTCGCCGCGGGATGCGCTCGCCGTCGACGTCGAGCTGGTGCTGGCAGTCGACATCTCGCTGTCGATGGACGAGAAGGAGTTCGCGCTGCAGCGCGCCGGTTATGTCGAGGCGCTGCGGCATCCCGACTTCATCAAGGCTGTCCGCGCCGGCGCCACGGGCCGCATAGCGCTGACCTATTTCGAGTGGGCCGGCACGGTGCGCGACGACGCGGTCATCGGCTGGCAGATCATCGATAGTGCCGAGAGCGCCAACAGCTTTGCCGACGAGGTCGCGGCGCGTCCGTTCCGCAGCTTTCGCGGCACTTCGATTTCCGGCGCGCTGGCCTTCGGTGCCGAGCTTTTCGACCGCACGTCTTTCCAGGGCGAACGTAGCGTCATCGACATTTCGGGCGACGGACCGAACAATATCGGACCGCCAGTCACCGCGACGCGTGATGCGGCGACTGCCAAAGGCATCGTCGTCAACGGCCTGCCGATCCTGATCAGCCCGTCGCCCACCTTCAGCCATCTCGACCAGTATTACGCGCAATGCGTGACCGGCGGGCCCGGTTCCTTCGTGCTGCCCATCTATGCCGCCGCGGAGTTTTCGACAGCCATCCGGCGCAAGCTGATCCTCGAAGTGAGCGGCATTCGGGACAAGGCGAGAATCACCCCCGTCGACGCGGCCAAGCCGATAGACTGCCTGCAGGGCGAACGGGACAGGCGGTTTTTATCGGATCCGTATTTTCCCGAACTTGACCGCTGAGCTCTCGATAGTGCGGTTCACGCAATCCGGAGGGAAAACCGTTCCACGATTTTCCTGGAGTTGCTCTGGGTTCAGGCGAGCCGGGCGCCACATTGGTTGCGAAACTCGTTGGAGAGATCGCGGCGCCAGCGTCGGCCATGGACATAGCCTTGCATCAATTCCGGCAGCGAGTAGCCAAGCGCTTTCGACGATCGGTTGGCCATATAGCCCTGGAATGCCTCCGGTATCCTGCCTCGCAGGATATCGGCGATGAGCTGCCGCGAGATCATGTAAGGCGGAATGTGCGGGTAGGCGTGGGCAATATGAGGATGTTTGCCCATCAGGTTCGCATAGGCCTCGACATAGCCGTCACGGCGGCCGGAAATCGAGTTCTCCGAATTGTATTTCGTCCAGTCGAGGTCCTCGGACAGTTGCGCACCGAAGCGCCGGGCAAGGCGCAGCAGCAATTCGCGATCCTGCATGCGGGTGATGTCGCTGTCGTAGCCGCCGATGGCCAGCAAGGCTTCACGGCGAGCAGTGATCGCGGAGCCGGCGATGAAGATGGTCTGCCCAACCAGCGTCCGCTCAAGCATTGCGGGGCTCACGAATGCCTCTGGGTTGGCGCAGTTTGTGATGCGATTGCCCTTCAGGGACACGAACGAACTGATCAGCACTTGCAGTGCAGGATTTTCATCGAACCAGGTCAGGGTTCGTTCAAGCCGGTGCGGCAAGTAGATGTCGTCGGAATCGAGGAACGTCACCAACGGTGCCCGCGCCCGCTCGATGCCGGCATTCCTGGCGGCGTTGGCGCCTCGCCATTTCGCCCCGACATAGATCAGCCGCGGGTCCTGGATGCGGGCCAGCGCCGCTTCGGTCCCATCGGTCGAACCATCGTCGACGACAATGTGCTCAAACCTCGACATGCTCTGGGAGAATACGCTTTCCACGGCGCGCAACACTGTTTCGCGTCGGTTGTGGGTCGGCGTAATGACCGTGATGAGAGGTACTGGATCGATCCCGGCCATGTCTGTCAGCTGTTTCCTGCGCAGGGTTGCGCGTCTGTCCAGGACTTTTCGATTTTCAGAACGGTCGAATGGATTGGACTTCCCTTTCTCTACACCACATCACAGTCGGCGCGACGCTATAAAAAACGACTGCCCCTGTCACCCACCGTGCCGGTACTCAATCCAGGCGAGACAACGAATCCCCGCTCTTAGCGTTCCAATTGCAACAGCACCGCCGCACATAGCATTACGAATCACCGTGGAAGCAACCCATCATGACAGATAGCATACATCCCATTACCTCAGACGTAATCGCTTAGCGCTCGGCCTTTGGTCAGATTGCCCATGCAGAGGCCGGCAACTCGGCTTCGATGACAAGGGAGTTCAGTCATGGCCGCTTACGCCGTCGCCCATATGCGCCAAGCCACAATGGGTCCGCAGATCGTCGAATATCTGCATAGGATAGATGCCACGCTGGAACCTTTCGGCGGCCGTTTTCTGGTCCATGGCGGCGATGTGGAGGTGATCGAGAACGACTGGCCTGGCCATCTGATCATCATAGAATTTCCCGACAGGCAGCATGTGCATGGCTGGTACAATTCGCCGGCCTACCAAGCGATACTGGCGCTGCGCACGGACAATTCGGAGGCCGATGTGGTGTTCGTCGACGGCGTCGAACATCCGCACAAGGCCACGGATGTTCTGGAGCAATCGCCGGATCAAGGATCAATTGGACGCTGAACTGCGGTTCAAGGAATGGCGGTACAGCGTCTAGCTATGCCCAACATAGTCTGGCACCGTTTCGATTTTGTCGCGAACCATGCCAGTTGCGAAACTGAACTGGCCCCAAAACGCCAAACCATAAAATGCCTGACCGACAATCAGAGAAAAGGGAACCTGCCAAAGCGGCATCCCGGTTTCCCGGGCATGGCCTACGATCCGTCGTGTCGTGCGCCATGACATGGTGAGCCACCGGCTGAAGGACTTGACTATCCGTCGCGTGCGGCTCGGCGAATTGAGCGCAACGAACTTCCGGTCGGCGTCGCGACCTGTAACCAGGGCGCGCCAGTAAAAGAACCGCCAGCCCCGCGGCGAATAGTGATAAACGCGTGCGTTGACATTATGAATTTTGTGGCCTTCCCGCAGCAGTTCGCGCATCAGCAAAGTGCAGGAAACCTTGAAGCCGTTATGTTTTGGAAAAGGGTGGCTGAGGATCCACGCGCGTCGAAACGCTACATTGTTGGCGTTGATCGCTCGCTTCGAGGCAAATCGCCCGTCACCACGGGCCATCGGGAAAAACCAGATCAACGCAAAGGTTCTTGAAAAGAAGTCGTCGTATGAAAGGTATGTATATCCGTTTGCGCAGATAACTTCAGAGTTTTCAAAGGGTTCAAGCAGTCCTGATAGCCATCCTGGTTCCGCGACCACGTCGGAATCCAGAAAGATGACGATATCTCCGTCCGATGCCAGCATACCGTTGTTCTTCAGGTCGTAATATCGGCCGCCAGGGAAAGCTGTGAAGACGAGTTCGGCAACCTGACCGAGCTGCGGGGCCTCATTCGAAATCTCACGACGCAACGCCTCTTTGTCCGACTCTGCTCCGCCGTGAGAGATGACGATCCTTGGTCGCGCTGAACCGGTTGCTGAAACCGATGAGATTTCCCGAGCCAAGGCCTTCATCCCAACGCCGATCTCGCCCCAGTCGATCGATTTTGCATTCTCCATTTCGACGACGAGTGAATAAGTTGCGCGTTCTTCGACCATTTTTTGCCCCCCCGAGCCGTCAGTGTGGCTATAGCCGCACTAGCCCGCTGTCAAACAGTCGACGCCATTTACACTGGTTCGCGATCGTCATACAGGGCGACTTTGCTCGGCGCCAAACACACTGTTGCTTGGCGAGTCGGGTCTTTGATCGGTGAGGAAA
>NZ_RZRA01000186.1:0-7165 GCF_003998945.1 Mesorhizobium sp. M7A.F.Ca.CA.003.01.2.1
GAGCAGGATACCGGTCAGCTTGCGGTCTTCCGGAACCAGGAAGATGCCGTGCGCGACGGCGTCGGCCGCGGAAGCCAGCGCAAGCGGCTTGCCGTCGAGTTCCAGCGCGCCGCCGAGCTTCGAATCGATGCCGAAGAACACCCGCGCCAGCTCGGTGCGGCCGGAACCGACAAGACCGGCGAGGCCGAGGATTTCGCCGCGCCTGACGTCGAGATCGACCGGGCGGCCGGGATAGGCAGGGGTGCGGATGGCCTTGGCCGCAAGTGCTACGGCGCCGGGCGCACGCGCCGCTTCCGAGGCCTTCTCGCGCTCCTTCAGCATGCGGCCGATCATCAGCTTGACCATCTGGTCGTGGCCGATATCGCTCTTCGGCAAGGTGCCGGCCAGCATGCCGTCGCGCAGCACCACGACGCGGTCGGCTACGCGTTCGACCTCGTGCAGGCGGTGCGAGATGAAGATGACGCTGATGCCGTCGGCCTTCAGCGCCTTGATGACGTCGAGCAATTTGTCGGTCTCGGCGAGCGGCAGGCTGGATGTCGGCTCGTCGAGGATGACCAGCCGCGCCTCGATCGACAGCGCCTTGGCGATCTCGACCATCTGCTGCTGCGCCAGCGACAGGGTCGCGACCGGCGTGTCGGCGGAAAAATTGGCGCCGACGCGCTTCAAAAGCGGCGCCACCATGGTGCGCAGCTTGGCGCGGTCGACGAGCTTGAGCGGCCCGGCGCGCAAAGGTTCGCGGCCGAAGAAGATGTTGGCGGCGACGTCCAGATTTTCGAACAAATTGAGTTCCTGGTGGACGAAGGCGATGCCCGATCCCAGGCTGGCTTCGACGGAGAGCCTGTCATGCGCGGTGCCGTCGACGGTGATCGTGCCGCTGTCGGGCCTGGTGACGCCGCCGAGGATCTTCATCAACGTCGATTTGCCGGCGCCGTTTTCGCCGACAAGGCCGATGACCTCGCCCGGCCTGACCTCCATGGAGAAGCCGTCGAGCGCGACGACGCCCGGATAGGTCTTGCGCACGTTCTCAAGGCTGAGGAACGGGGCGGTCACGGATGCAGCAATGGATGTGTCGGAATAATTCATCATGCCTGACAGCGATTGGCGGGCCAATTTCTGAGCATGATCTTTTCCGAGAACCGGCTTCCACTTTTCGGGATCATGCTCTTGGCTTTTGGCAGACTGACGATCCTCGCGGTGTTCGTCAATGCGAGCAGCCGGCCCAAGCGACGTTGAGCCGGCTGAACTGCTTCAAGTCTTAGTTTCCGGCCATCGCCTTCAGATTGGCGGCGTAGGCGTCGACGTCATCCTTGCCGATGATCTTGGTCGGGATGATGATGAGGTTGCCTTCCGGGATGCCCGACTTGTCGCCCTTGAGATAGGCAGCCATCAGCTTCATGCCCTGATAGGCCCATTCGAAGGGCTGCTGCACGACGGTGGCGGCAATGGTGCCTTCCTTGACGCCGCCGAGCGTGATCGGATCGTCATCGAAGCCGACGACGGTGATCGAGCCGAGCTTGCCGGCGTCGCGCAGCGCTTCATAGATGCGCGGCGTGTTGTAGGAGTAGAAGCCGACCATGCAGGTGACGTCGGGGCTGGCGACCAGCGCGTCCTCGACATTCTTCTTGGCGCGCGCCTGGTCGATGTCGTCGCCGCGCACGTCGATCAACTCGATCTTGGTGCCGGCCAGGCCGTCCTTCATGCCTTGGATGCGCTCCTTGGCATTGTCTGCGCCGAGCAGGCCGACGAAGCCGAGGCATTTGCCGCCATTGGGCATCGCCTTCTTGGCGATTTCGGCCGCCTGCTTGCCGGCATCGACGTTGGACGAGCCGATATAGGCGACGCGCTTGGTCTGCGGGGCGTCCGAGTCGGTGGTGAACAGCGCCGTTTCCGAAGCGATCTTGTTGAGGCCATCGGTCGAGGTCTTGGGATCGACGGCCGAGACCATGATGCCCTTGACGCCGGCGGTCACCAGATCGTCCATCAGCCGCTGCTGGATGGCGACCGAGGACTGCTCGGGATATTTGAGCTCGAGCGTATAGTCGGGCAGTTCGCCCTGCGCCTTCTTGACGCCGGCTTCGGCGGCCTTCCAGAAATCGGAAGCGCCGTTGACCACGAAGGCCAGCGTCGGCTTGTCGTCGGCGCGCGCGATTGCCGTGGCCGACAGGCCAAGCAGCAGCGCGGTCGCGGCTACGGATGCATTGCGTATCAAGGATTTCATGTTCAACCTCCCGTTTGGCTCAGTCGTTGGACCGGCCGATCTTGCACTGACCTGATTTGCCGTTTGCAGCGTGGACGCCCTCCTCCTCAAAGGGGTTCCCGGCACCGAAAGAATGGCGTCGTTCCAGCCACGACAGCGACCTTAGAGACTCATCCTTCATTCGTAAATAGTCCGATTTGTCTGACATATCACATATCCGAGACAAGGCTTGCGGAGATAGGATCCGCTCGCCACCGGGCCATTTTTCGTACTCTCCCGTCGCCCCGGACGTGACCGGCCGGATGCGACGATTGACGGTACAGCGCATTTTTGTATTAGTAAACAGTATTAGTTCCGAGCCAATGCCAGCGGTTTCGCGGTGTGCCCGCCGGCGTGCCGCCCTCACCGCTGGGCAGCCGCCCAGGCCTTTTGTTAATTGAGCTTTCGCTTGTATGGAGATGCGTGGCGGATGGACCTCCGGCATACTAATAGTTATAAACGAGCTTGACGTTATTCCGATAAATCGACGGCGTCACGCCACCTTGCCGGCCTGACCGGCCAGCCAGACTGGGATTTGCCATGAGCGAGACGACGGATCGGGCCAGCGACACAGCGAGGCGGCGCAAGGCGCCGGCCAAGGGCGCCAAGGGCCGCGTCACCATGATCGATATCGCCAGGGCCGCCGGCTGCTCGCAGGCGACCGTGTCCTTCGTGCTCAACAATTCGCCAGGGATCAAGCTGTCGCAGCAGACCCGCGAACGGGTGATCGAGGCCGCACGGACGCTTGGCTACACCGCGCCCGCTTTCGAGGCGCTTCACCCGGCATTGCCTGCCTTCGAGGGGCCCGCCTTCGAAGGGCTGGACGGGGTGATCGGCTTTGCCGTCGACCAGCTCGCCACCAGCCCCGAAGCCGTGGTCGCCATCGAGGGCGCGCGCCAGGCCTCGTGGAATGCCGGCAACGTGCTTCTGGTGGCGCAGACGCTGGGCGATTCCGTCATGGAGCCGCGCGCTATTTCAGCGCTGACCAAGCGGGGCATTTCGGCGCTGATCTACATGACCATCTTCACCCGCGAGATCACAGCGCCCGACTATCTCTACGGCCTCGACATCCCGGTGATCCTGCTCAACTGCTACACGGCGGACTACGCCTTCCCGTCCGTGGTGCCGAGCGAGATCGCCGGCGGCCAGAGCTCGACCCGCCATTTGATCAGCCACGGCCACCGCCGCATCGCCACCATCACCGGCGAGCCGTGGATGCAGGCGGCACAGGACCGGCTGAAGGGCTACCGCCGCGCGCTCGCCACGGCCGACATCCCGTTCGATCCCGAGCTGGTGGTCGAGGGCGACTGGTCGGCCAGCGCCGGCTATGCCGCCACCGTCAAGCTGCTGGCGCTCAGGGATAAGCCCACCGCCATCTTCTGCCAGAACGACCGCACCGCGATCGGCTGCTACGAAGCGCTGAAGGAAGCCGGCCTGCACATTCCGCAGGACATCTCCGTGGTCGGCTACGACGACGAGGAAATCGCCAGGCATCTGTTCCCGCCGCTGACGACCTCGATCCTGCCGCACATGGCGATGGGCCAATGGGCGATCGAACAGCTGGAAGCGCCGGCGGCGCCTGGACGGGGGCGGTATCCGATCACGAAGCTGGAGTGTCCGCTGGTGGAGCGGGAGAGTGTACGGGGGGTGGTAGGGTAACGCGACTCGGCGGGCCCGCGCTGGCTTACCTTCGACCGTTAGGGAAACCTGACCAGTGGGACGAAGAGCTGATGGCTGCAATGCAGACGATTCTTGCGCGGAAGGGGGTCAAGGTCGAAGTCTGAGACATTCATTCCCATTGGTGCAACAGACCGGCACGGTTGCGAATTTGGGGTTGGACACGCCGTGCCGGCCAGTGCTGGACACCCCAGCCCGATTACGCTACCGGCACAACAGGAATCCAGCAATTAAGCCTGATGGTCTAGATCGCGAGTGCAGAGCCTGTTCTCGCGCTTCAGGGAGCCCTTTTACCACGGGCATTACTTCTCCTCCGGGCAGTCCAGCAGCTTCGCATGGCGATGCATTTCTTCGCACCCGTCCGACAAGGCGGGCTTGAACCATTCCGCTTTGTCTTTCTTCAGGCCTTCGGCACTGGTCCGCTAACCTTGCCCTGCACGCGGTCCCACAGGCAGTTGCGTCTGCCGAACTTGAAATTGAGGTTGACGGTGCCGACTTGCGGAATCGGCTGTCGTTTCCTGGAGAAAGCAAAAAGCCCGCCACCTTTCGGCAGCGGGCTTTCCAAAACTGTAACTCTCTTGGTTAATCGATAATCCCGGATGAGCTGGGCGAAGCCGTCACTGACGACAGTCGCTCACGCTTCGTGAAAACGGGCTTCTGATAGATTTTCTTCATCGACATTCCCCTTTGCCAATAATGTGTCACTCTTTGCCTTCCGCCGGGCAGCGTGTCAATCGCGCACGGCGGTATGCCGATGGCCATCACCGCCTCCACGGAAGGGACGCTGATGGCATAACTTGCCCATCGTTTTCGGGTGATTAACAAAAAGGGCAATTATATAACTGACAACCCCGCTCTTATTGGCGCTGGTTGTCAGGAAAGATCTGCCTGCGCCTTGCCCTTGCCGATAACCTTTGCTTGCCTACTGTCCCGACCATGAGAGGAGGCAAACATGGAACGGCTTTACCCGGTAGCTCTCGTGACGCTGTTTTGTAGCTTGATGATATTCGGAATGGCGGTGACGGTCGCGAGAACCCACAAGAAGACTGGCATACTGGCGCCCGCAATGACCGGCGACCCGCTCCTTGAACGAACCATCCGGGCACATGCCAACGCGGTGGAATGGTTTCCTATCTTTATGCCGTCGATGTGGCTGTTCGCGATCTACTGGAATGCCGCGTGGGCTTCCGGCCTTGGGCTGCTCTGGATGATAGGTCGGATTGCATATTTCGTAGGGTATCGCACCGCGCCCTTGAAGCGCTATCCCGGCTTCTTCGTCCAGTCGATTGCAGCCTTCGCGCTGCTTTTTGGCGCTCTGGGCCGGATCATCTATCTGATGCTCTAGGCGCTCCCCAGCCGCGGGAGAACGGCACGGTACCTCATAAGCGGAGATAGGGCGCACTCCCTCCGATCGGTGTCGGGTCGGTAATATTGCTGGACGCGTTCGAGGGGCGCCAAATGCTCATCGCCTCCTATTACATGTGGTTCGACGGCCGGCCGGCAGCCGAGCAATGAGGGGTGTACCTTCTTCACGACGCAGGTGGCCCATTCGCGGGCTCGCGACACCCTCGCCGCCGAACGCTGGCGGTTGCCCTGGCTGGCGGTTGAGAAGAATTATGCCTTTGAAGGGCTGAAGGGCCGCGTGAGCCTGCTCGACCGCAAAGCTGCCAACGACAAACGCAGTGCCCCGAAACGGACCTACATGGAACTGGCGCACCCGACAGGATTCGAACCTGTGACCTCTGCCTTCGGAGGGCAGCGCTCTATCCAGCTGAGCTACGGGTGCTTTCCGGAATCCGGAAAACGAACCAGCCGGTGAACCGGCAAGTCACGGCTTCTTAGCGGAAGCGGGCGCGGGCTTCAACGGGCAATTGGCGATTGGCGTAGCGACTTGGGCCGGGTGCGTCCAGGCTGCGGCCTACGAGGTTCCCGCCCCCGCCTTCACCGTCCGCCTTCCACGCACCGCCCGCTTCGGCTTCTTGGCGCCCGCCAGTTCGTGCATCGCGTCCAGCTGCATCTGCTGCATTTCGGCGAGCCGCGTCCATTGGCGCGAGATGAGGTAGTCGAGCTTTTCGTGCAGATGGCGCACTTCGAGCTCGGCCTTGAGGTTGACGCGGTAGTCGTTGAAGGAGCGCAGGCGGTCCTTGGACTCCTGCCGCCGCTGGCTCATCATGATGATCGGCGCCTGGATGGCGGCAATGCAGGAGAGCAGCAGGTTGAGCAGGATGAAGGGGTAGGGATCGAAGGCGCTCGACATGCCGGCGACCAGATTGATGCCGATCCACACCAGCAGCACGCTACCAAACGAGATCAGGAACCACCAACTGCCGCCGAAGGCCGCCATGTTGTCGGAGACGCGGTCGGCGAAGGTGCGGTGCTCCTCGAATTCTTCTTCCGAGTTTTCGGAAATCGTGTCCTGCCTGGCGATCGATTCGACCACCTGACGGTCGAGCTCGGAGAATTCGCCGTGCTCCTGCTGCAGCAGCTCCTCCATATAGCGCATGCGGTAGCGGCCGAGCTCGGCGCGGCTGATGCGGGCGCCGGCCGGCAGGTCGGGATGGTCCGAGCGGATGCGGTCGGCGAGGCTCGGGCGCAGCGTGTCGATGCGCACCAGATCGCGCTTGCGGAATTTGCGGCCCGATATCGCCGACGGCTTTTTCTTCGGCTTGCCACGGTGGGCGCCGGGGCCTGCCGGTTCGGAGTCCGGCACTTCGGGCGTGTCGAAGTGTTCGTCCGATACCGGATCGGCCTCCAGCTCACCGACGATCGGCGCCTCGAAATACTCGCCGCCGTCATCGTTCTGATTGTCTGCCGCCTGTTCGGACGTTTTGGGGACGGTGCTCATGGTGGGCTCCTGAGGGTGCTGGGCGACGATAGACAGAGGTGGCGGCGCATAGCCAGCGCCGGGCACGGATTTCGCAGGCCGGACAAGTGTTTTTGATCGGAGAGGCGATGTGGCTGACGGCGGCTCGCCCCTCAGGGAGGGTGGAGACGTTCGAAATTGGCCGGAGCGGGAAGAACTTGCCCGATGTTTGCGCCAATCACCCCCCTCTGTCCTGCCGGACATCTCCCCCTCAAGGGGGGAGATTGGCTGTTGTCCCGGCTTTCGCCAATTTCCACCGTCACAGGAGTGAGCGGAGCGCCGAAGCTGCCAATCTCCCCCCTTGCGGGGGTTGAGGAGCGGTCCGCGCAGCGGGCGGAAAGCCAATTGCTTGGCTTTCCGAGCGACGAACATCCGGCAGGACAGAGGAG
>NZ_RZRA01000187.1:0-7157 GCF_003998945.1 Mesorhizobium sp. M7A.F.Ca.CA.003.01.2.1
TTGGAGGTCTTCCGACAAAGCGGCCCCCACGCCGGAAATCCAAAATCCGACAATTCCGATAATTTGCCTGGCACCGCTGTTATATCGATGTTGCACAAATGGTTGGCCCTGGGTTAGCATCCCTGCGCAGGCGTCGGTGGGAGGCTCTTTTTACAGCGGCGGCCAGCTGGAGCGGCATGCGTTTTCGGGCGCAGGGAGGATGCTCCACACTTTGAACCGACGCATGATCCTTCCTGAAACCGATCCCGGTTTTCGGGTCGTGCGTTCTTGTGGAGGAGGATCCCATGAACAGACGTGAATTCCTGCTGTCGTCCGCGGCTTTCGGCGCCATGATGGTTGCCGCGCCTTCTGTGTTTGCGCAGGACAAGCTCACTATCCTTGGCTCGGTGCCCAGTCTCGGCTTTCCGTTCTTCGTGCACATGCTGAACGAGATCAAGGCGGAAGCCGCCACGCAAGGCGTCAATCTGACCGAAAGCGACGGCCAGAACTCGGCCACCAAGCAGACCGCCGACATCGAGGCCGCCCTGGTGCAGAAGGCCAACGCCATCGTCATCTCGCCGCTCGACGTCAACGCGCTGGCGCCGGCCATCGAGGAAGCGGTCAAGGCCGGCGTTCCCGTGGTGACGATCGACCGCCGCGTAGACGGCGTCGAGGGCATCCTCGCCCATGTCGGCGCCGACAATGTGAAGGGCGGCGAGGCGGAAGCCAACGCCGTGGTGGCGGCGTTTCCCAACGGTGCCAAGCTGTTCCATCTGCAGGGCCAGCCCGGCGCCGGCCCGGCGATCGACCGCAACAAGGGCGTGCACAATGTGCTCGATCCTCTGAAGGACAAGTATCAGATCGTCTTCGAGCAGACCGCCAACTTCGCCCGCGCCGAGGCGCTGTCGGTGACCGAGGCTGGCCTTGCCGCCAACGGCAAACCCGACGCCATCGTCTGCGCCAATGACGACATGGCGCTGGGCGCCATGGAGGCTTGTGCCGCGCGCAACTTCACCGACGTCAAGATCTACGGCTTCGATGCACTGCCCGAAGCGCTGGTCGCCGTGCGCGACGGCAAGCTTGCGGGCACCGTCGAGCAATTCCCCGGCGAGCAGTCGCGCACTGCGGTGCGCATCGCGGTGGCCTTTGCCAAGGACAAGACCGAGCCGAAGGAGAAGCTGGTGCTGCTGACGCCAATCGTCATCGGCAAGGACAATCTCGACAAGGCAGAGCGGATTGGCGAGACGAAGTAGGGGTTTGGCGGGGATCGGCCGATTGGCAAAGCCGGCGGGACAGCGCCCCCCTCTGTCCTGCCGGACATCTCCCCCTCAAGGGGGAGATCGACTGTTCCTCCTGCTTTCGCCAGTTCCCAAATGTTGAAAGAAAAGGTGTCGCCGGTGACACAGCCAATCTCCCCCCTTGAGGGGGAGATGTCCGGCAGGACAGAGGGGGGCGTTCAAGCGCTGACAGGCGACATCAACTGCATGGAAGGAGCCACCCTTGCCGCCAGCCGCTGAAGCCGCCTCGCCCGAACCCATCCTGCTTGCCGTCGAAGGCATCACCAAGCATTTCGCCGGCGTGACGGCGCTCAGCGATGTCTCGCTCGATATCCGCCCCGGCGAGATCCTCGGCCTGCTGGGCGAAAACGGCGCCGGCAAATCGACGCTCTTGAAAATCCTGTCGGGTGTGATGCCGCCATCGGGCGGCCGCATCACTTTCGACGGTGCCGATTATCATCCCTCCAGCCCGCAGGATGCCAAGCGGCTTGGCATCGTCACCATCTATCAGGAACTGAGCCTGATCCCGACGCTGACCGTGGCGGAGAACATTTTCATCGGCCGCGCGCCGATCGGCCCGCTCGGGCTGGTGAGTTGGCGCAAGATGGAGGAAGATTCCCGCACGATCATCGCCCGCGTCGGTCTCTCCATAGACCCGATGACGCCGGTCTCGGCATTGTCCGTGGCCGAGCAGCAACTGGTCGAGATTGCTCGGGCGCTGTCGCTGGAAAGCCGGCTGATCATCATGGATGAGCCGACCTCGGCGCTGACCGAGACCGAGGTGCAGCGGCTGCTGTCGATCATGGACCGGCTGCGCAAGGACAGGGTCGCCATTATGTTCGTCACCCACCGGCTGGAGGAAGCGTCCGCCATATGCGATCGCATGACGGTGCTGCGCGACGGCAGGCTTGCCGGCCACCTTAACCGTGAAGGCGGGCCGATCGCGCTGCCCAAAATCATCGAGAAGATGGTCGGCCGCGCGGCGTCCGAGCTCTACGCCCGGCCGGCGCAACGCGCGGTGGCCGGCGATGTCGTGCTGTCGGTGCGCGGCCTGCGCACTGTGCGCGACCCCGAGGCGCCGCACGCCATCGTGCTCGACGGCGTCGACATAGACCTCAAGGCCGGTGAAATCCTCGGCGTTGCCGGGCTTGTCGGCTCAGGCCGCACCGAACTGGCGCGCGCTATCTTCGGCGCCGACCGCATCGCGGCCGGCACCATCACGCTCGACGGCAAGCCGATCGCCCCGTCATCACCCGCGGACGCCATTGCCCTCGGCATCGGCCTGGTGCCGGAGGACCGCAAGCACCAGGCGATCTTTGCCGCGCTGGGCATCCTGCCGAATTTCTCCATCGCTTCGCTGGGCAGCTTCAGCAACGGTTTCGGCTTCATGGCCGAGCGGCGCGAGCGCGATGCGCTGTCCGGGTTTCGAAAGATGCTGTCGATCCGCATGGCTTCGGCCGAGCAGGCGATCGAGGGCCTGTCGGGCGGCAACCAGCAAAAGGTGATCCTGGCGCGCTGGCTCGCGCGCGATCCGAAAGTGCTGATCGTCGACGAGCCGACGCGCGGCGTCGATGTCGGCGCCAAGACCGAGGTGCACCAGATCCTGGTGCAGCTTGCGGCGCGCGGCATTGCGGTGATGATGATCTCGTCCGAACTGCCCGAGGTGCTGGCGGTTTCGGACCGCATCGTCACCATGCGCCGCGGACGCATCACCGGCCAGATGCCGGGCGTCGAAGCAAACGAGGAAAGACTGATGGAACTGATGGCACTCGACCGCAAGGAGACACTATGAGCGTGGCGGGGGAGCAGGATCAGCGCGGCGGCATCAACTTCGCGCGGCTTTTGATGAGCTTCGGGCCGCTGCTGTTCCTGGTGGCGCTGATCATCGTCTTCACGGTGCTGAAGCCGAGCTTCATGGACCCGATCAACCTGTTCAACATCACAAGGCAGATCTCGATCACCGGGCTGATCGCGCTCGGCATGACCTTCGTCATCCTTACCGCCGGCATCGACCTGTCGGTCGGCTCGCTGCTCGCCTTCTGCGGCATGGTCGCCGCCGTGGTCGCCAAGGGCGGCACGGCCAACACGCTGTCGCTGTCGACGAGCGGCACGCAAGGGTTCGGCTGGTTCGCCGCGCTGCTGGCCGCCATCATCGTCGGAGCCGCTGCCGGCGGCGTGCAGGGGCTTGTCATCACCCGGCTGAAAGTGCCGCCCTTCGTCGTCACGCTGGGCGGGCTGACGGTGTTTCGCGGGCTGACACTGACCATCTCCAATGGCGGCCCGATCTCGGGCTTCGACGCCTCGATGCGCTGGTTCGGTACCGGGCTGATCGGCCCGGTGCCGGTGCCGGCGCTGATCTTCGCGGCGGCCGCCATCCTGTGCCACATCGTGCTGCGCTACACGCGCTATGGCCGCGCCGTCTATGCCGTCGGCGGTAATGCGGAAGCAGCGCGGCTGTCGGGCCTGCGCGTCGACCGCATCCTGGTCTCGGTCTACGTCATTGTCGGCTTCTTCGCCGGGCTCGCGGCCTTCGTGCTGTCGGCCAGGCTGAACTCCTCGGAAGCGGTGGCGGGCATCGGCTACGAACTGACCGTCATTTCGGCCGTCGTCATCGGCGGCACCTCGCTGTTCGGCGGCATCGGCTCGGTCGGCGGCACGGTGGTGGGCGCGGCGCTGATCGGCGTGCTGCAGAACGGGCTGCAGTTCAACAACGTCTCGTCCTACACGCAAAGCATCGTCATCGGGCTCATCCTGATCCTGGCGGTGGCGTTTGATCGGTGGCTGAAGTCGAGGGTAAGAAGGTGAGGGGGACGGTTCTCCCTTCTCCCTCTGTTGGAGAAGGGGAGCCCCATTCCTTGCAAAACAATCATGCTTTGCTAGAAAGGTTTTGGCGGGTGGCATCGTGAGAGAACCTCATGTTTGCCGATATCATCAGACCGATCACCCTAGGTTTTTCGCTGCTGCGGCGGTTCTGGCCGCAGCTCATGGCACTCGTGCTGGCCGGCGTGATGGTCGGCGATCTCCTCATGCTGCTGGCGGCGAAGGTGGCGCTGGCCAATCACTTCGCCGGGTTGGCGATGCTGACGCTGGTGGCGCTGGCGCAGCTGGTGGTGACGGTGGCAATGTTCCACGTGCTGCGCCCCGGCCTGCCGCATGTGGTGGCCGCGCAGCGCGGCGCCGACAAGGCCGCAACCACCGAGACGCAAACGAAGCCGGGTGCCGAGGCTGACCGGCGCGGCTCGCGGCTGGTGCGGATGATCACCATCGCGCTTCTGCCGTTCTTCGCCTATTATGCCGCCTGGGGATTTCTGGGCGACGTCGTGCGGCAGTATTCGCGCGAAACACTCGACCAGGCCGATTTCGGCCAGAGCGCTGATGTGCTCGACGTGCTCGACTCGCGCTGGCTGCTGGTCTCCGTGGCGGTGTCCTGGCTGATCCGCCGGCTGGCCAAATTCATGCAGGCTAAGACAGGTGCGGAGTCGTTCTGGCAGATCGTGGTGGTGATCTGCGAGACCAACTGGATCTTCGTCGGTCTCTACGTGATCAGCCGATGGAAGGATTCGGCCCTGCAATGGCTGATGAGCCGCAATTTCTGGTCGGCCCTGCAGGCATCGGTGGACGGGCTGGCAAACCCGGTGCCGATGGCCTCGGCCGCACCCATGGTGCCGGTCGAGATCTCCTCGATCGCGCCGTCGACGGCTGCGATCAACCTGTTCTTCTTCATGCTCCTGCCGCTGATCTGGCTGGTGATGGCGGCGCTGATCTACGGCTATGATGTGCGCGACGATGCTGCCCTGATGCGCGTGCATGGCCGGCTGGAGCGTGCCGGCCGGCGCTATGCCGGCCTGCCGAAATTCCTGCGCGATTTCGTCGAGCATTTCATCGCCGGCTACCGCTCGCGCTATCTGCCGATCGCCAACGGCGTGCGGCTGACGGTCAGCGCCAGCCTGGTGCTGTTGTGCACGCTGGTGGTCGGCTACCGGTTGCTCGACTGGGGCGCGGCCTGGCTGTGGCTCGGCGCGACGCGGCTGATCGGTCCACACGAGCTCGATATCTGGCAGATTTTTTCGCATGCCGTGACGCTGCTCTTCGGCAGCCCGTTCCAGGATTCCTCCACCGGCATCCTGATCGAGCCGCTGCGCATATGCTTTCTCGCCGCCGTGCTGGAGACGGCGTTTTCGATGGCGAAGCGGGCGGGGAAATGAGCTTTCTTTACGGGGAGAAGGATGCTGTCACTTCGGCGGCCGCTGAAAACGCAGGAACCAGGGGCGCTCGCTGCCCAGGCCAATGGCTGGGCGGATGGTCTCGATGGCATCCTCGGGCACGATGAAGGTCTCGCCGACGCTGATGATTTCGCCCTTTTTGGCGCCGGAGAAGATCGCCGAGGTGCAGTTCATCACGCCGTCCGGCAGGCTGACGCCGGAGATGAAGTCGGGCAGCCAGCGGCGGCCGGCGGCGTCGGTCAGCATCACCTTGCAGCCCAGCCACTGCTTTTGCAGATCGGGATCGCCGACCGTGACGGCGAAGGTGGCGATGACGGCCAAGGCATGCTCGGGCAAGCGGCCGGCCTTGCCGCCGCGCAAATCGGCCAGCCGCCATTCGCTGCCGCCGAACGGCGCGCCTTGGCCAAACTCGACATCCCTGGCGATGAGGTCCTCGCCATGCAGCCATTCACGGATGCTCTCATAGCTGGTTTCGGCCAGCGTCAGCGGCAGCAGGATAGCGAGCGCGGCAAGACCGCGCCGTCGCCATTTTTTCTCGCCACCGCCGGCTGGGTCGATGTCGGTTGAAACCGCGCTCATGTCTTGCCCTGCCGTGTCTGGCCCTGCCGTGTCTGGCCCTGCGGCGGTGCAGGAGCGTCGAGATCGTATAGCGGCAAGACATCCGCCGGTTGACCATCGGCACCGGTCGGAACGGCATCGAGGCTGATGCGAGCCTGGGCGTCGAGCGGGCCGAACTGACGTGCGGCGATAAGCAGGCTGGCGCCTCGGATCTGGTCGGCCGGCAACTCGAAGACGAACAGGCCGCTTCTCTCCAGCCCTGGATCGACGGCATGTGGCGGCATATCCTGGCGATAGCTGAGCCGCTCCGTCTGGCGGTAGCGCAGGCCGGTCGGGCCTTGCCAGGTGCCGTCGGCGACCGTGGTGGAGGTGCTGGTGGCGGTGAGATTGGTCGCTGCCACCGCCCACAGTCCGCTGGTGGTCAGCAGCCTTTCCTGGCCGAACTGGTTGGTCTTCAGCGTGCGCGCAAAGACCATTCTGTCGAGGCGGACATCGAAGCTGCGCGCCCGCACCGTGTCGTGCATGGCGCCATCAATGGGGATCGGCGCGGTGAGTTCGGCATAATGCGGCTTCGACACCTGCATGCCGTAGCTGAGCACCACGGTGGCGGCGACGATCAGGAGATTGCCGATGGCGCGGATCCTCATGAGCCGCTCTCGGGCAGGTCGGCGACCGGCATGGTGACGGTGCCGAGCCGATAGGAATTGAACCAGCCCGGCGTGCCGTAAAGATTGTCGCGCGGCTTGAAGATCTCGGCGGTGACGCCGAAGCTGAGATTTGCCGGCACGGCGGCGTTACCGGCAAGCGGCCAGACATAGGCCATGCGTTCGGTCATGCCGGGATGCAGTTCCGGCGTCAGCGTCGAATCGCGGGCCAGCGCGATCATCGGCGTGGAATCGGGCAGGTCGATCCCGTCCGGCTTGAAGACGTTGAAATAAGCCTTGTCGGATTGCGCCGTGCGATTGGTCAGATCGGCCTCCAACACCAGCGCCTTCTGGCCTGGTTTCAGCGCCACGCCATAGAGTTTGGCGCGGCTGACATAGGCGCGCGCGGGCTGGACCCGCCAGCGCCCGGCATCGATGGCGGCATCGGGCGGCAATTGCGGCGGGGCGGGGGCGGG
>NZ_RZRA01000188.1:0-7154 GCF_003998945.1 Mesorhizobium sp. M7A.F.Ca.CA.003.01.2.1
CGCCAACCTGACCCCGGTCACGCTCGAACTCGGCGGCAAGTCGCCGGCAATCTTCGATCCGTCATGCGACCTCGACGCGGCAGTATTGAGCATTGCCTACGGCAAGCTGTTGAATGCCGGGCAGACCTGTATCGCGCCGGATTACCTTCTGGTGCCGAAGGGGCAAGCAGGCACGGTCGCTGCCAGGCTCGCAACGGCGATCGCTAAGCTCTACCCGACTCTACGCGACAACCCCGACTATACCGCCATCATCAGCGATCGGCACCACCAGCGCCTGCGCGACATGGTCACTGAAGCGCGTGACGCCGGCGCCGATGTCACCGAAATCAACCCGGCCGGCGAGGAACTTGACGCCAATAGCGGGAAGTTGCTGCCGACCCTGGTCCGCAATGCCGGCGCAAACCTGCGGCTGATGCGCGAAGAGATCTTTGGGCCGGTGCTGCCCATCGTAGAATACACCGGGATCGACGAGGCGATCGCCCATGTGAACGGGGCCGACCGCCCGCTGGCACTCTACTGGTTCGGCCGCGACAGCGGCAACCGTCAACGCATCCTGCGCGAGACAATTGCCGGCGGCGTCACCGTCAACGACTGCATGCTGCATCTGGTACAGGAAAACCAGCCCTTCGGCGGCGTCGGCGCCAGCGGCATGGGCGCCTATCACGGCGAATGGGGATTTCGCACCTTCAGCAAGGAGAAACGGGTTTTCATGCAGTCGCGGCTGAGCGCGGGAAGCCTGCTGCGCCCGCCCTACGGCAAGACGTTCGAACGGCTTTTCAGCCTCCTGCGGCACATCACCTGACCGACCGAGCTACGCAGCCCCGGTGCATTAAGACTATCTTCACCACGGTGCGGCAGGGTCCTCATCCTGCGGTGATGTCTTGAGTACCGCGGCGCCACAAGCGCCCAGGCAACAGACCCGCGCCTCTTTCTGGGGTGCGGGTCATTCCCGCTCGATCTCTTACCCCTCGTTAGAGCAATTCCAGGAAAAGTGTGAAGCGGTTTTCCGTCTAGAATTGCGTCAAAACAAAGAGTTAGAGCAGCTCGCCGTTTCCGTGAAACGGTGAAATGCTCTAGCCGAGGAAATCGGCCCGGTGCGGCGCAAAGCTGTCGACCAGCCGCCCCGCTTCGAGCGCCTTGACCCCGTGCACCAGGCCCGACGGCACGATGAAACTCCCGCCCGTCCCAACGATCTCGCTCCGGCCGTCGATGGTCACCTCGAAGCGGCCCTCGGCGACGTAACTTGCCTGGACGTGCGGGTGCGAATGCAGGGCGCCGACGCCACCCTTGTCGAAGCCGAATTCGACCAGCATCAACTCGTCAGTGTGCAGGAGAATGCGGCGCCTGTTGCCGTCCGGTGTCGCCGTCCAGGCGCCCTCGCCGGCATGCGCGAAGATCTTTGCGGTCATCGTCGTCTCCTCAGAGCAATTCCAGGAAAAGTGTGAAACGGTTTCCGTTCGGAATTGCGTCAAAACCTAGCGTGCCAGCCAGCCACCATCCACCGGCACCACCGCGCCATGCATGTAGTTCGACGCCGGCGCCAGCAGGAAGACGGCGGCATCGCCAATGTCGCCCGCCTCGCCCCAGCGGCCGGCCGGGATGCGCGCCAGGATAGCGGCGCTGCGGTCGGGATCGGCGCGCAGCGCCTGCGTGTTGTTGGTTTCGATATAGCCTGGCGCGACAGCGTTGACGTTGATGCCTTTTTGCGCCCATTCGCAGGCAAGCAGCCGGGTGATGCCGAGCACGCCATGCTTCGAGGCGGTGTAGGACGCCACGCGAATGCCGCCCTGAAAGCTCAGCACGGAGGCAATGTTGACGATCTTGCCTTTCCGCTCAGCGGCCAAGGCACGCCTGGCAAAGCTTTGGCAGAGCAAAAAAACCGTCTTCAGATTGACGTCCATGACGTCGTCCCAATCGGCCTCGCTGAGATCGACGGCATCGGCGCGCCGGATGATGCCGGCATTGTTGACCAGCCCGTCGAGCGGGCCGCTTTCGTCCCAGACGCGGTCGAGCAAGGGGCCGGCGGCTGACGTGTCGGCAAGATCGGCGCTCACCGCCTCGAATTGCCCGCCCATCGTTGCGATCTTTCTGGCCGTATCGTCCATCGACGAGCGACCGACGCCGATCACCGTGCCGCCGGCGCGTGCGATCGATACGGCGATGCCCTGGCCGATGCCGGTGTTGGCGCCGGTGACCAGGATACGTTTTCCGGCAAGGCTGAAGGGGTCGCTCACCGCAGATCGCCCAACGCCACCGGGTCGACATCGGTGTAGTCGACATTGTCGCCGGCCATCGCCCAGATGAACGCATAATTGGAAGTGCCGGCGCCGGAGTGGATCGACCAACCCGGCGACAGCACGGCCTCTTCGTTGGCCATGACGATATGGCGCGTTTCGTCCGGCTCGCCCATGAAGTGGAAGACGCGCGCCGTCTCGGCCAGGTCGAAATAGAGATAGGCCTCCATGCGCCGGTCATGCACATGGCAAGGCATGGTGTTCCAGATAGAGCCCGGCGCCAGCTGGGTCATGCCGACCACCAGCTGGCAGGTCTTTGCGCCATCGGCATGGATGAACTGGAAGATCGAACGCTCGTTGCAGGCATCCTTGCTGCCGAGATCGAGGCGCTTGGCGTCACTGAGGCGGATCAGCCGGCTGGGATGAGCCAGATGCGCCGGCGCACTGAGCAGATAGAACTTCGCCGGCGCCCCCTCATCCGCTGAGGCGAAGGACACATCCTGTGTGCCCATGCCGAGATAGAGCATGTCGCGCGCCTGCAATTCATGAGGTTGGCCGCCGGTCGTGATGACGCCCACGCCACCGATGTTGACGGCGATCAACTCGCGCCGGTCGAGGAAACCTTTGGTGCCGGTCGGCTTGATCGCCTCCAGTTGGAGCGGCGAGCCTATCGGCACGGCGCCGCCGACGATCATGCGGTCGTAGTGGGTGTAGGTCAGGCTGATGCGGCCGGACTGGAACAGGCCGTCAATGTGGAAATTGTGACGGAGTTCATCGGTTCCCATCGCCGCGGCGGCAACCGGGTCTATGGCAAAGCGGGATGTGTAATCGGTATGGCTCTGGCTCATTTTCGTCCTGACTTGAAATGGGTCATTCGCCGGCGGCGGCCCTGACCGAACTGGCATAGAAAGCCTGCCGCGCATGCAGGCGTTCGCGGTAGCGCTGCTGGCTGGCTGTGAGGTGCGCGCGCATTGCCTCGCGCGCCGCTTCGGCATCGCCCGATGTGATCGCATTGAGGATCACCAGATGTTCGCGCTGCAGCCCGCGCTGGTAGTTGTCGGATTGCGCCAGTTCGGTCGACCAGGGCGAGGTCACGTCGCACGGAATGGCGCGCCGGCCGAGCACGTCGAGCATCTCGACATAGAACGGGTTGTTGGTCGCGCTGGCGATGGCGCGGTGGAAGGCGAGGTCGGCCGGGCCGGTCGGCTCGCTGGCAAGCAGCAGCCGCTCGAATTCGAAGAAGGCTTCCTGGATCGCCGCCTCCTGCGCGGCGTTGCGGCGAATAGCGGCGATCCCGGCCGACTCGATCTCGATTGCCAAGCGTACCTCGAGCACGTTGAGCGCGATCGAATCCTTGGCTCCCATGTCGGCGGCAAGCGCTCCGAACATCGTCGAGATATGCTCGGTGACGAAGACGCCGGCGCCTTGACGCGACTCGACCAGGCCGTCGGCGGCAAGCTTGGCCAGCGCCTCGCGGATGACGGTGCGGCTGACGCCGAAGGTCTCGGTCAGCTGGCCCTCGGTCGGCAATTTGTGGCCAGGCAGGATTTCGCCCGCCTGCAGCTGCTTGCGGATCGCCGCAACGACGGTCTCCGACAGCTTGGGTTTTCTCTCGACCCTGAGATCGGCGGATGCAGCGGACACGTGATGGTCTCCTAAAGCAATTCCAGGAAAAATGTGAAACGGTTTCCGTCCGGAATTGCGTCAAAACAAAGGGTTAGAGCAGTTCGCCGTTCCCGTGAACTGCTCTAGTGGAACAGGTGCGGCAACCACAACGAAATTTCCGGCACGTAGGTGACAAGCATCAACACAGCGAAAGCCGCCCCATAGAATGGCCAGATCGAACGCATCGCCGTCCAGATCGGGATCCGGCCGATCGCACAGCTGACGAACAGCACTGCCCCCACCGGCGGTGTGCACAAGCCGATGCCGAGATTGAGAATGAGGATCACGCCGAAATGCACCGGATCGACGCCGTAGGCCATGACCACCGGCAGGAAGATCGGCGTGGTGATGATGATCAGCGGCGACATGTCCATGAACGTGCCGAGGATGAGAAGCACGACGTTGATCAACAGCAAGATGACCAGCTTGTTGTCGGATACGGACTGCAGGAAGGCGACCAGAGCGGCCGGCACCCGGAGATAGGCCAGCAGCCAGCCAAAGGCGGCGGCGCAGCCGATGATCATCAGCACCATTGCGGTTGTGCGCACGGCAGCGGTGGTCGCGGTGACGAAGTCGTTCCAGCTCATGGAGCGATAGATCAGCAGGGTCACCAGGAAAGCATAGACGATGGCGATGCAGGAGCTTTCGGTGGCGGTGAAGACGCCGGAGCGAACGCCGCCGAAGATGATGCCGATCAGGATCAGCCCGGGAATTGCGGCAACGAGCAATTGCAGCGCCCTGCCGAAGCCGGCGAACGGCTCGGTCGGATAGGCGCGGCGGCTGGCGACCCAATAGGCCGTGACCATCAGAGATAGCGCCAGCAGCAGGCCCGGTATGATGCCGGCGGTGAACAGATCAGCGATCGAGATCCGGCCGCCGGCCGAAATCGAATAGATGATCATGTTGTGCGAAGGCGGTATCAGCAGCGCAATGATGGCGCCGACCGAAGTGATGTTGACAGCATAATCGACGCCGTAGCCGCGCGCCTTCATCTGCGGGATCATCAGCCCGCCGACCGCCGAGGCATCGGCCACCGCCGAGCCGGAAATGCCGCCGAACATGGTCGAGGCGGCGATGTTGACCTGGCCGAGCCCGCCTCTCAGGTGGCCGACCAACGCCCCGGCGAGCGCAACAAGGCGAGCGGCAATGCCGCCGCGCACCATCAGGTCACCGGCGAAGATGAAGAACGGGATGGCCATCAGCGAAAACACGCTGACACCGGAGTTGAGGCGCTGGAACACCACCAGCGGCGGCAGCCCCAGCACCAGAACCGTGGCGAAGCTGGCGACACCGAGGCAGAAGGCGATCGGTGTGCCGATGATCAGAAGAAAGACGAAGGTGCCGAACAGAACCGTCAATGCCATCTAGAGACCCTCCTCGCCCGTGGCGTACTGATCGGCATCGACCGGCAGTCCGGCAAACCGCCCGGCAAGCCGCTCGAGCGAAAACAGGCAGACAAGCGCGCCGCCCAGGATGACCGGCAGGAAACTGACGCCGCCCGGGAAAGCGAGAGACGGCATCACCGTGTTCCATGTCAGCCGGGTGAGCTGGGCGCCGTAGACGATCATGCCGAGACCGAAGGCGAGCACGACGACATCCGAAATGCTGCGCAGTACCGCCTTTGCGGCGGGCGGCAGGAAATAGAGCAGCACATCGAAGCCCAGATGCGTGCGTTCGCGGACACCGACGGCCGCGCCCAAAAAGATGAACCACCCCATCAAAATCACCGAGAAGGGTTCCGTCCAGCTTGGCGAACTGTTGAGCACATAGCGTGAGAACACCTGCCAGAAGATGATCACCGTCATCAGCGTCAGGCCGATGCCGCTGACCCACAGCGCAAGCCTCGCCAGCCGTGACAGCAGCCGTTCTATTGCCAGCCAGAATGGTTTCATATGCGCGCTTCCCACTGGACGGTGGCGCGCAAGCTCGCGCCACCATTGCCGCGAACGGATTATTTGGTCGCCTGGATGCGCGCGGCGAGATCTTTCAACTCGGGGGTCGAGAGATATTTCTCGTAGACCGGCTTCATCGCATCGATCAGCGGCTGCTTGTCGATCTCACTGACCTTGACGCCGGCTTTCTCGACGATGTCGCGCGACTTCTTCTCCTGCGCGTCCCACAATTCACGCATCTTGACGACGCTGTCCTTGGCCGCCTGCCGCACGATCGCCTGGTCTTCCGGGGCGAGCTTGTCCCAGCTCGCCTTCGACATCACCAGAACCTCGGGCACGATCTGGTGCTGGTCGAGCGTGTAATGCTTGGCGACCTCGAAATGCTTGGCGGATTCGAAGCTCGGCCAGTTGTTCTCGGCGCCGTCGATGACGCCTGTCTGCAAAGCCGAATAGACCTCGCCATAGGCCATCGGCGTGGCGTTGGCGCCCAACGCATTGACCATGTCGACGAACACGTCGGACTGGATGACGCGGAACTTCATGCCCTTCATGTCGGCCATCGAGGTGATGTCCTTCTTGGTGTTGTAGAAGGAGCGTGCCCCGGAATCGTAGAAGGCGAGACCGACAAGGTCGTGAGTCTCAAAGGCTTTCAGGATCTCGTCCCCGATCGGCCCGTCCATGACATGGCGCATATGCTCGACGGAGCGGAACATGTAGGGCAGCGACGGCACCGCGGTTTGCGGAACGATGCCGTTGAACGGCCCCATCGAGACGCGGTTGAGATCGATGACGCCGGTCTGCGTCTGCTCGATCGTGTCCTTCTCCTCGCCGAGCTGCGCCGAATGATAGACCTCGACCGAATAGCGGCCATTGGTGCGCTGCTTGATCAGCTCGCCCATATATTTGACCGCTTCGACGGTTGGATAGCCGTCGGGATGGGTATCGGACGACCGCAGCACGGTTTCGGCGTTGGCGATGCCGACCAGCAACGAGCCGAAAACGAATGTAACTGCCGTCAATTTCGAAAGATGCAACATGACTTCCTCCCTATGAAAACCAAAACGCCCGGCTCAGAGCCGGTAGGCCTTTTTCGCAAGTGTATAGGCAAGCTCCCGCGCCAGCTCATGCGCCTCGTCCTCGCGCAGCCGATGCTCGGCGACGAGACGCGCCAGGAACGCGCAGTCGACCCGCCGCGCCACATCGTGGCGCGCCGGGATCGAGGGAAAGGCACGGGTGTCGTCGTTGAAGCCGACGGTGTTGTAGAAGCCGGCGGTCTCGGTGGTCATCTCGCGGAAGCGCCGCATGCCTTCCGGGCTGTCGTGGAACCACCAGGCCGGCCCGAGCTTCAGCGCCGGGTAGACAC
>NZ_RZRA01000189.1:0-7110 GCF_003998945.1 Mesorhizobium sp. M7A.F.Ca.CA.003.01.2.1
CTCCCCCCACCGCCGCTATCTGCCGGCCAAGGTCCGCGTTTTCGTCGACTTCCTGGTGCAGTGGTTCAGGACGCGTGAAGTTGCCTGACCCACTTCAGCCGAGCAGCGGTCCCAATTTCGCCCCCTTTCTGGTAACTCTCGGCAACTCTTCCGAGGCCTAGGGAATCGCGACCGAGAATGCACCTGAAACGGCACGCAATCATGCTGGCTTCGGCCTTGGCGGCTAGCTTTGCCGCCACTGGACCCGCTTACGTGCATCCACACGTCTTCGCCGAGGCTCGCCTCGATGTGATCCTCTCCCCCGATCACCAAAGCGTGAAGGCTCTGCGTCATCTCTGGCGCTTCGACGACCTGTTTTCCTCGACGGTGATGATGGAATTCGACAAGAACTCCGACCTGAAGCTCGACGACAAGGAGCTGAAGGAAGTCGCCGACACCGTTCATGCCTCGCTGGCGGAGTTCAACTACTTCCAGCTCGTCACCGTCGACGGCAAGGACGTGGCGATGACGCCGCCGCCGCATCTGATGGCCAATTTCGACAACGACCAGCTGATCATCCTGTTCGAGTCCGAACCGAAGGTGCCGATCAAGCTCAACGGCAAAATCGATATCGGCGTCTACGATCCGACATTCTACACGGCGATCGACTTCACCGAGGACTCCAACATCACGGTCGAAGGCCTGCCCTCGAACTGCACCAGCAAGGTGGTCCGTCCCGACCCCGACGAGGCCATCAAGGAAAACCAGAAGACCCTCACCGATGCCTTTTTCAATGACCCGACCGGCACCGATATGAGCAAGATCTTCGCCACCAAGCTCGAACTGACCTGTCAGCCAGAAGGATGAAGCCGGTGACGAAACCGTCCCTGCGTTTGGCATTCGGCCTGTTGGCCCTCACAGTCGCCATGATGCATTTCGCCGACGCGGCTCATGCCCAGAGTTCGCTCGGCATCGGCGTCAATGACGGCATGGCGCCCACCACCGGCCCGTTCGCCCATATCCTGATGTGGATCAATCTCAGGCAGCAGGAATTCTACCGCGCGCTGGCAACGGCGATGAAGGCGATGCGCCAGGACGGCAGCAAGATCTGGATACTCGTCGGCCTGTCCTTCGCCTACGGTATTTTCCATGCCGCCGGCCCCGGTCACGGCAAGGCGGTGATCTCGTCCTACATGGTGGCCAATGAAGTGGCGTTGCGGCGCGGCATCCTCTTGTCCTTCGTCTCGGCGCTGCTGCAGGGCCTGACCGCGGTCGCGGTGATGGGGGTCGCCTATTTCGTCCTGCGCGGCACCTCCGTCTCGATGACGGACGCAGCCTGGTTCATGGAGATCATGAGCTTTGTCTTCGTCACCCTGTTCGGCGCCTGGCTGCTGTGGCGCAAACTCGGCCCCGCCGTCCTGCGTCTGTTCGGCAAGGGCCCGGCCTACAGCCTGTCGGCGGCTCATGCCGGCCATTCTCACGCCGGTCATTCTCATGGGGGTCATTCTCATGGGGGTCATTCGCACGGCGCGCATTCGCATGCCGGCCATTCCCATGCAGCTCACAGCCATTCGGCGCATGCCCATTCGCACGCGCTGCACGCGCATGACCATGTGCACGGCCCTTCGCACGATCATCACGATCATCACGATCATGCCGAACACGATCATGCTCATCACGATCACGCGGCCGGCGAAGTCTGCGACACCTGCGGCCATTCGCACGCACCCGATCCGGCGCTGCTGTCAGGCGACCGCTTCGACTGGCGCACGGCCTGGACAGCGGTGGCGGCGGTCGGCATCCGCCCCTGCTCCGGCGCGCTGATCGTGCTCAGCTTCGCCCTGCTCAACGGCCTCTGGCTCGGCGGCCTGCTGTCGGTGCTGGCAATGTCGCTGGGCACCGCCATCACCGTTTCGGCACTGGCGACGCTGGCGGTGACCGCCAAGAACTGGGCGGTCTATTTCGCCGGCGACGGCCGCATGGGCAACCGCATCCACTCGATCGTCGAGATCGGCGGCGCCGCCTTCGTGTTCCTGTTCGGACTGCTGCTGCTGTCGGCAAGCCTGGCGAGCGGCGGATGATGCCCGACGCCACGAGGGTCGGAGTTTAACCCGCGATCTTGCCGCCGAGCTCATCCTCGATGTGAGCGCGGATGATCTCGTCAAAACTCTTTTCGGCGCTGAAGCCGAGCTCCCGCGACCGCTTTGCCTCGAAGCGCGTCGGCCAGCCCTTGACGATCGCCCAGATCGTGTCATCCGGAACCTCGCGGATCAGGCTTACCGCCTTCGGCCCGGCGATGCGTTCCAGCGCCTCGATCTGCTCGCCGACGGTGACGGCGACGCCGGGCATGGTCAGATTGCGGCGTGGCCCGACAGCGCTGCCGTCGATCCCCGCCGCATGGATCAGGAAGTTGACCGCCGAGCGGGGGCTGGCATGCGTGTGCACGACCGAGCGCGGCACCGGCAGGATCGCCTCATGGCCGCTCAACGGCTCGCGGATGATGCCCGAGAAGAAGCCCGACGCCGCCTTGTTCGGCTTGCCCGGCCGCACGCAGATGGTCGGCAGCCGGATGCCGATACCGTCGAAGAACCCGCGCCTGGAATAGTCGGCCAGCAGCGCTTCGCTCATCTGCTTCTGGGTACCATAAGAGGTCAGCGGCGTCGGATGGAAGTCATCGGGAATGACGTCCGGGAACGGCGCGCCGAACACCGCGATCGACGAGGTGAAGACGACGCGCGGCGCAAAGCCCGCCACCCGGATGGCATCGAACAGGGCGCGCGTGCCATCGAGATTGACGCGGTAGCCGAGTTCGAAATTCGCCTCCGCCTCGCCGGATACGATGCCGGCGAGATGAAAGACGACGTCGGGGCGCGATGCGACCAGGCGCTCGGTGGCACCCGCTTCGGCGAGATCGCCGGTGTGCAGCGTGACGCTGACGCCATCCAGGCTCGGCGCCTGTGGCGGCACGATATCGTGGAGATCGAGCGCGGTGATCTTGCCCCCGCGCAGCGTCCCGTCCTTGGCCAGCCGGGCGATGAGCTTGCGGCCGACCATACCCGCGGCGCCAGTGATCAGAATGCGCATGTCGAAGATCCCTTGCCTATTTACCCTGGTTTTTGCGCTGGTTGCGGGCGCGCAGCCAGAACACCGAGAAGAACGCCAGCACGAAGACGATGCCAAAGGCGCCGGCCAGCACAGTGGAAAGGCTGCCGAGTGCCAGCATCACGGTCGGCAGATAGTAGGCGCCTATACCGAACAGCAGCATGATCCACGCGGCAGCGATGACCGCGTTCCTGGTGTCGCGGTCCATCATGCCGCGTCCGGAGGATGGGCGTTCGTCAAGCTGGTTTTCAAGGTTTTGCAACTCCTGAGGCAGGACGATCGACATCGATCGATCCGGTCCTAGTGATGGTGGTCGTGATATGCAGCCGCTTCATGCTCGTGCCCGTGGTCGTGCTCGTCGCCATCGTCGGCGCATTGCCCGAATTCCGGTTCCACGGTGGCATGGCTGATGCCGTGCTCGCTGGCAAGCCGCTTCTTGACGGCACTCACCGCCTGATGCGCATCGACGCCCTCGTCTAGACAGGCATGCAGCGTCGCCATATTGCTGGTCCCGTCGAGCGACCAGACATGCATGTGGTGCACTTCGCGTACACCGTGGATCGTCGTCTGGATATCCCTGGCGATCAGATCTCGGTCGAGGCTTGGCGGCACGCCCTCGAGCAGGACATGGGCGGCCTCCCGCATCAGCGACCACGCCGTGTAGAGGATCAGCAGTGAAACCAGGACCGACAGGATCGGGTCGATCGGCGTCCAGCCGGTCGCCAGGATGACCAGCGCCGCCGCGATGGCCGCCGCCGAGCCGAGCAGGTCGCCAAGCACATGCAGGATGGCGCCGCGCATGTTCAGGCTCTCGCGGTCGCCGCCATGCAGCACGAAGAACGAGCCGAGGTTCACCAGCAGGCCGAGGATCGCCACCACCAGCATCGGCCCGCCAAGCACCGGCGCCGGCGCCTGCAGGCGTCCCCAGGCTTCATAGACGATCCACAGCGCGATGACGAAGATGGCGATGCCGTTGGTATAGGCCACCAGCGTCTTGACCCGGCCGAAGCCATAGGTGAGGCGAACGGTCGCCGGCCGGCCGCCAAGATGAAACGCATACCAGGCAAGGCCGAGCGCGATCGAATCGGCGAGCATGTGGCCGGCATCGGCCAGCAGCGCCAGCGAGCCCGTGAGGATGCCGCCAAGCGCCTCGGCGACCATGAAGCCGCCGGTCAGGCAGGCTGCGATCAGAACGCGTTTCTTGTCGGTCGAGCCATGCACATGACCAGGGCCGTGACCGTGCCCGGTGTGATCGTGGGTATGTGCCAATAGTGAACTCCTAAGCGCCGAATTCCGCGCGAAAATCCTCGAGCCGTCGCTTCTGCCGGCCGTCGCCATCGAAATTGGCCGGATCGAGCCACGCCTCATAGGCACTGCGCAGCGCCGGCCATTCCTTGTCGATGATCGAATACCACGCAGTGTCGCGGTTTTCACCCTTGACGATGAGATGCTGGCGGAAAATGCCTTCGAACTTGAAGCCGAACCGCTCGGCCGCCCGCTTCGATGGCTCGTTGCGGTTGTTGCACTTCCATTCGTAGCGGCGATAGCCGAGCCCGTCGAAGATGTATTTCATGAACAGGAACTGCGCTTCGGTTGCTCCCGGCTTGCGCGAGATGAGCGGTCCCCAATAGATGTTGCCGATCTCGATGACGCCGTAGGCCGGATCGATGCGCATCAGCGTCTGGCGTCCGGCGACCTTGCCGCTGGCCTTGTCGATGACGGTGAAGAACAGCGGATCCTCGCTGGCCTCGACTTTGTCCAGCCATGGCTGGAAGGCGGCGCGGGTCTCCGGCGGATAATCGGGCAACCAGGCGAAGCGGTCGTCGATATCGGACACGGAGGACGCTTCATAGAGGCCGTCGCCGTGTTTTGCAGCGCTCAGCGGTTCAAGCCGGACGTATCGACCGTCGATGGTCTTGCGTTCAGGCCGCGGACGCGGTTGCCAATCCCTGAGATTTTCCGACACCGAATGCTCCAATCCGTTTGACTTTTGCGGGCTGAGGCTCACAAAAACGCGACCCAACAGCAAGAACCACACGGACGGGAAAAATGCTCCACACGATTTCGGCCTTCGACCGCCTTGGCGAGGAAAACGCCTTCGCCGTGCTTGCGAGGGCCACAGCACTTGCCCAACAAGGCCGCGACATCGTCAATCTCGGCATCGGCCAGCCCGACTTCAAGACGCCGCAGCACATCGTCGAGGCGGCGATCAAGGCGCTGCGCGACGGCCATCACGGCTACACGCCGGCCAATGGCCTGCTGGCGACGCGCGAGGCGGTGGTGCGCCGCACGCTGACCACCACCGGTGTCGAGATATCGCCCGAAACGGTGATGATCCTGCCCGGCGGCAAGCCGACCATGTTCGCCGCGATCCTGATGTTCGGCGAGCCCGGCGCCGAGATCCTCTACCCGGACCCCGGCTTTCCCATCTACCGCTCGATGATCGAGTTCACGGGTGCGGCACCCATTCCCGTGCCGATGCGCGAAGAAAACGGCTTTGCCTTCTCGGCCGAGGAGACGCTGGCGCTGATCACCTCGAAGACCAGGCTGCTGATCCTCAACTCGCCCGCCAATCCGACCGGCGGCGTCACGCCTCGCGCCGAGATCGAGAAACTGGTCAAGGGGCTGGAGGCGCATCCGCAGGTCGCCATCCTCTCCGACGAAATCTACGACGTCATGACCTATGATGGCGAGACGCATTGCTCGCTGCTCGGCTTTCCCGAAATCCGCGACCGGCTGATCGTGCTCAACGGCTGGTCGAAGACCTGGGCGATGACCGGCTGGCGCATGGGCTGGTCGATCTGGCCGAATGGCGACAAGGGCGCCCATCTCTACGACAAGGTGCGCAAGCTGGCGGTCAATTGCTGGTCCTGCGTCAACGCGCCGAGCCAGTTTGCCGGCATCGCCGCCATCGACGGCCCGCAGGACGACGTCGACGAGATGATGCGCGCCTTCGACCGCCGCCGGAAGATCGTCGTCGAGGGACTGAACGCCCTGCCCAACATATCCTGCATCACGCCCAAGGGCGCGTTCTACGCCTTCCCCAACGTCTCGAAGACCGGCTGGAAGGCCAAGAAGCTCGCCTCGGCACTGCTCGACGAGGCCGGCGTGGCGCTGATCGGCGGTCCCGATTTCGGCATTCTCGGCGAAGGCTATATCAGGCTCTCCTACGCCAATTCCGAGGAGAACATCTTGCGCGCGCTGGAGCGGATCGGAGCGTTCCTGGCGAAGTAGGCTTCAAAGCAGGCCGGTGGCCTCTTTCCGGGTGGTTGCGGCTGGCGACAATGATGGTGTCATGATCTGTCCGGACACGCACGGCCAAGGCTGGGCGGGCGTGTCGGGAACCGCTACGCTCCCTGGATCAGGATCGAAGCAGGTGACATAAAATGTTCTACGCAATCCTTGCCTATCACGTGGAAGATGCGATCAAGGCGCTGACGCCGCAGGAAGATGCAGCACTTATGGCCGACCTGCTGAAGATCAACACCCGGCTTCATGAGGAAGGCACGCTGGGGCCGTCCGCGCGTCTGGGCGCAACACAGGATGCCATCACCCTGCGCGGCCCGGGCGACGGTGTGATCATCGACGGTCCTTTCGCCGAAACCAAGGAACAGTTGCTCGGGCTCTATGTCGTCGACTGCGCCACGCGAGACGAGGCCATCGCGATCGCCCGCGACCTTCGCCGCGTCAATCCCACCGCCGTTTACGAGATCAGGCCCATTCTGCTGTTCAAGCCCGGCGTGCCGCTGGCCGGGAAATAAAACCATCCGGCTGGGTCCCCGCTGCTTCGCAGCGTCCCAGCGTTCGCCGGCCTTTCATCGTGCCACTGGCACGATGAATTCGCTTACGCGAACCGGGCTGCTCACCCACGCCCGACAAACGGCATCTTGGTCGCCATCACGGTCATGAACAGCACGTTGGCGTCGAGCGGCAGGCTGGCCATGTGGACGACGGCGTCGGCGACGCGCTGAACATCCATCACCGCTTCGGCTGCGATCGAGCCATTGGCCTGCGGCACACCGACCGTCA